>NZ_JAGHWV010000011.1:114068-140645 GCF_017746095.1 Xanthomonas sp. D-109 | reverse complement strand
CGACCCGCTGCTGTATCTGCCGCTGAAGTAACGCCGGCGCGACCAAAGGGTTGCCGCCCTGACGCAGCGTGTGGCCGGTCTCCATCTCCGGCTTTCGTAGGAGCGGCTTCAGCCGCGACCGGGGTTCTAACGAATGTCACAGGTCGCGGCTGAAGCCGCTCCTACGGGAGTGCATGTCTGTGGAGGGCGTGGAACGGGTCCGCAGAGACGCCTGGCTCAGCCTTCGAGCAGGAACCCCACCGCCACGCGCCGGCCTTCGGCGGCCAGCACGTTGTAGGTGCGCGCCGCGGCGGCGTTGTTCATCACTTCGATGCCGATGCCGCGGGTCAGGAACAGCGCCATCACCGCCGCGGCGGGAAACACCTGGCGTTCGCCGGTGCCGAGGATCACCAGGGCCGGGTTGAGGTCCAGCAGCGGCTGCAGATGCTGCGGCTGCAGGTCGCCGGCCAGCGGCGCCTGCCAGTCCTCGACCAGGGTGTCCGGGGCGAGGATGAAGCTGCGGGTCAGCAGCCGGTCGTTCACCTTGGCCTGGCGGCCGTCGGCCATGCGCAGGGCGTAGGCGTAGTCGGGCAGGTCCTGGGTCAGTTGCATGGGGTCACCGGGAGCGCGCTCAGGCGCGCGGCAGCACGATCTGCCGGTCTTCCTTGGCCGGGCGATACAGGATCGCGGTATGGCCGATGCGCTGCACCAGCACGCTGTGCGATTGCTCCACCAGGCTGCCGATGGCGGCGTCGCGGGCCTCGCGGTCGTCGCCGCCGACCTTCACCTTGACCAGTTCGTGGCGCTCCAGCACCTCGTCCAGTTCGGCCAGGAAGGCCGGGGTGACGCCCTTGCTGCCGATCTGCAGCAGGGGTTTGAGGTCGTGGGCCAGGCCGCGCAGGAAGCGGTTCTGGGCCGAGGTCAGGCTGATCGACATGCAGGTGGGAGCAGGGTTGGCAAGGGCGATCAGGGTATCATGGCCGCCCCTCCCGACCGTGCGTCCATGGCCACCCGCAGCAAAAGCAGCCAACGCTGGCTCCGCGAACATTTCGCCGACCCCTTCGTGAAGAAGGCCCAGGCCGAAGGCATGCGCTCGCGCGCGGCCTACAAGCTGGAGGAGCTGCTGCAGCGCGACAGGCTGCTCAAGCCGGACATGGTGGTGGTCGACCTCGGCGCCGCCCCGGGCGGCTGGTCGCAGCAGGTGCGCAAGTCGATGGGCGACCGCGGCCGGGTGCTGGCCCTGGACATCCTGGAGATGCCACCGCTGGCCGGCGTGGAGTTCCTTCACGGTGACTTCAGGGAAGACACGGTGCTATCGCAGTTCGAGGCCATGCTGGGCGACACCCCGGTAGACCTTGTGCTGTCGGATATGGCCCCCAATAAGAGCGGAATGGACGCGGTGGACCAGCCGCGGATGATGCATCTGGCGGAATTGGCGATGGCGTTCGCCGACAGCCACCTGAAGCCGAATGGCGCGTTCCTGATCAAGCTGTTCCAGGGCGTGGGGTTCGACGACTACATCCGCGACATGCGCCGCCGCTACGAGAAGGTGACCATCCGCAAGCCGGCCGCGTCGCGCAAGCGCTCGCCGGAGGTCTACGCCCTCGGACAGGGCAAGCGCGCCCAGATCAAGTAAGCTGAACGCAAGGCTGAATCCGCAATGCCACGCATCGAGACAGAGTTGAAGGGACACCGGAGCCAATGAGGATGAACGACTTGACCAAGAATCTGCTGTTGTGGGTAGTCGTCGCCGTCGTGCTGATGGTGGTGTTCAACAGCTTCTCGCCGCGTCTGGCCGGCGGCGCGGGCGTCGACACCGTGACCTACTCCCAGTTCCTCAAGGACGTGGATGCCGGGCGCGTGAAGTCGGTCGATTTCACCGACGCCACCAACCTTTCGGTCAACGCGATTCGCTTCAAGCGCGCCGACGGCAGCGAGGGCTCGGTGTACGGCCCGAGCGACGACAAGCTGATCGACGTGCTGTACAGCAAGAACGTGGACATCACCCGGCAGAAGCCCGACAACGGTCCGGGCTTCTGGTCGCTGGTGCTGAACTTCCTGCCGGTCATCCTGATCATCGGCTTCTGGCTGTTCATCATGCGCCAGATGCAGGGCGGGGGCGGCGGTGCCAAGGGCGCGATGTCCTTCGGCAAGTCGCGCGCCAAGCTGCAGGGCGAGGACCAGATCAAGATCACCTTCGGCGATGTGGCCGGCTGCGACGAGGCCAAGGAAGAGGTCAGCGAGCTGGTCGACTTCCTGCGCGACCCGACCAAGTTCACCAAGCTCGGCGGCAAGATCCCGCGCGGCGTGCTGATGGTCGGTCCGCCGGGTACCGGCAAGACCCTGCTGGCCAAGGCGATCGCCGGCGAGGCCAAGGTGCCGTTCTTCAGCATCTCCGGTTCGGACTTCGTGGAAATGTTCGTCGGCGTCGGCGCCAGCCGCGTGCGCGACATGTTCGAGCAGGCCAAGAAGCACGCGCCGTGCATCATCTTCATCGACGAAATCGATGCGGTGGGCCGCCACCGCGGCGCCGGCCTGGGCGGCGGCCACGACGAGCGCGAGCAGACCCTCAACCAGTTGCTGGTGGAGATGGACGGCTTCGAGGGCGGCGAGGGCGTGATCGTGATCGCCGCGACCAACCGGCCTGACGTGCTGGATCCGGCGCTGTTGCGCCCGGGCCGCTTCGACCGCCAGGTCGTGGTGGGCCTGCCGGACGTGCGCGGCCGCGAGCAGATCCTCAAGGTGCACATGCGCAAGCTGCCGCTGGCCGACGACATCGAGCCGATGGTGATCGCACGCGGCACGCCGGGCTTCTCCGGTGCGGACCTGGCCAACCTGTGCAACGAGGCGGCCCTGTTCGCCGCGCGCGAGTCGGTCAAGGAAGTGCGCATGGATCACTTCGACCGTGCCCGCGACAAGATCCTGATGGGCGCCGAGCGCCGCTCGATGGCGATGAGCGAGGAAGAGAAGACCAATACCGCGTATCACGAAGCCGGGCACGCCATCATCGGCCGTCTGGTGCCCGACCACGATCCGGTCTACAAGGTCACCATCATTCCGCGCGGCCGTGCCCTGGGTGTCACCCAGTTCCTGCCCGAGGGCGATCGCTACAGTTCCACCCGCGAGAGCCTGCACAGCCGCCTGGCGACCCTGTATGGCGGCCGTGTCGCCGAGGAATTGATCTTCGGTTCCGACAAGGTCACCACCGGCGCCTCCAACGACATCGAGCGCGCGACCAAGATGGCGCGCAACATGGTCACCAAGTGGGGCCTGTCCAACGAGCTGGGGCCGATCGCCTACGGCGAGGAAGAGGACGAGGTGTTCCTGGGGCGTTCGGTCACGCAGCACAAGAGCGTTTCCGACGAGACCGCGCGCAAGATCGACGACGAAGTCCGCGAGATCCTCGACAACGCCTACAATCGCGCCAAGAAGATCCTCACCGACAACATCGACAAGCTGCACACCATGTCGCACTTGCTGCTGCAGTACGAGACCATCGACGCGCCGCAGATCGACGCGATCATGGAAGGCCGCGATCCGCCGCCGCCGATGGGCTGGAACAGGTCCGGCAAGGACGGCGGCAACGACAAGGGCAATTCGCGGCCATTGCCGCCGATCGCCGGGCCCGCCGAACAGGTGTAAGCCGCGCGGTCAGCCTTCGATCGCCGAAAAGCCAGGGAGCGATCCCTGGCTTTTTTGTGGGCGGCGATACGTCTGGCGGTACCAGGCTCGTCGCCGCGGCGTGGGTGGGCGACAATGCGCGCTTCGTTGTCGGCACGTGCCGGCCGATGCGCGCGTGCTGCGCACCGCGGCAGCGTCCGGCCCGGCGCTGTCGCTCGCCGGCGTCATCGTCGCCGCGCTCGCCGAGCCGCTTCGCCGCCTGTCGCGGCCACCATCAGGAGACCCGCCGATGTTCGACACCTCGCCCAGCCTGCAGTGCGGCGCCCACCGGCTGCTGCTCGATCGCCCACGGTTGATGGGCATCGTCAACGTCACCCCGGACTCGTTCTCCGACGGCGGCGCGCACGCCAGTGTGGATGCGGCGGTGGCGCACGGCCTGCGCCTGGCCGCGGAGGGCGCCGACCTGCTGGACATCGGCGGCGAATCGACCCGTCCGGGTGCGACCCCGGTGCCGGTGGAGGAGGAACTGCGGCGGGTGATCCCGGTGATCGAGCGGCTGGCCGCGCAGACGGCGCTGCCGCTGAGCGTGGACACCTTCAAGCCGGAGGTGATGCGCGCCGCGGTCGCCGCCGGTGCCGGCATGATCAACGACGTGCAGGCCCTGCGCCAGCCCGGCGCGCTGGACGCCGCCGCGGAACTGGGGGTGCCGGTGGTGCTGATGCACATGCCCGCCGATGCCTATGCCGCCGGCACTACGCCCGGCTACGACGACGTGGTCGGCGAGGTGCACCGGTTCCTGGCCGAGCGCATCTTCGCCGCGGAGATGGCCGGCATCGACAAACGGCGCATCCTGGTCGATCCGGGCTTCGGTTTCGGCAAGAACACCGCCGACAACCTGCAGTTGCTGGCGCAGTTGGCGCGGTTGGTCGAGCTGGGCGTGCCGGTGCTGGCCGGGTTGTCGCGCAAGCGCAGCATCGGCGAGTTGACCGGGCGCGAGGCGCCGGAACAGCGCGTGGCCGGCTCGGTGGCCGCGCATCTGCTGGCAGCGCAACGGGGCGCCGCGCTGCTGCGCGTGCACGACGTCGCCGCCACCGTCGACGCGCTGAAGGTCTGGCAGGCATTGCAGGCGGTGCCGTTGCCGCGCGCCGCCAACGCGTCCGCCGCCGCGACGCTGCGCTGGCCGGACGAGGACTGATGCCAGCCGACCGGCGCCCGCGCGCGATCGCGCTGATGGGCCCGACCGCCTCGGGCAAGACCGCCGCGGCGATCGCCCTGGCCGAACGCTGCGGCGGCGAGATCGTCAGCGTCGATTCGGCGCTGGTCTACCGCGGCCTGGACATCGGTGCGGCCAAGCCCGATGCGGCCGAGCGCGCGCGGGTACCGCACCACCTGCTGGATCTGCGCGATCCCTGGCAGACGTATTCGGCGGCCGAGTTCGCCGCCGATGCCCGCGCGGCGCTGGAGGCGATCGTCGCCCGCGGCCGCCTGCCGATCCTGGCCGGCGGTACCGGCCTGTACTTCCAGGCGCTGCTGGAGGGGCTGGCGCCGATGCCGGCGGCCGACCCGCAACTGCGCGCGGCGCTGGCCGCGCAAGCCCAGGCCGACGGCTGGGCGGCGCTGCACGCGGAACTGCAGCGGATCGATCCGCTGGCGGCGCAACGGATCCGCCCCGGCGACGCCCAGCGCATCCAGCGTGCGCTGGAGGTATACCGCCTCAGCGGCCGGCCGATCAGCGCCTGGCAGGCGGATCCGGGGCCGCCGCGGCTGCCGCTGCGGGTGCTCAAGCTGGTGCTGGCGCCGGCCGAGCGCGCCGTGCTGCACGGGCGCATCGAGGCCCGCTTCGACGCGATGCTGGGGCAGGGCTTCCTCGACGAAGTGCGCGTCTTGCGCGCGTTGCCGCAGATGCAGGCGGTGGCGCAGCCGCTGGCGCTGCCGGCGGTGCGCGCGGTCGGCTACCGCCAGGCCTGGGAGTACCTGGACGGCATCGGCGATGCGGCGGACTTCCGCGCCCGCGCCATCGCCGCCACCCGGCAACTGGCCAAGCGCCAGTTCACCTGGCTGCGCGGCGAGCAGGATGCCCGCTGGTTCGACCCCGCGCACGACGCCGGGCGCCTGCAGGCGGCCCTGGACGCCTTCCTCGGCTGATCCGGCGGCCGGCCGCGCTGTGCTGGCGCCCGCGGTTGTGTAACATCGACGTTCCGGACCACGGCAGGGGAGCTGCGGTGCCGTCCCGGACCATAAAAACAATAATTTGGGAGTCAAGCATGTCCAAGGGGCAATCCTTGCAGGATCCGTTCCTCAACGCGTTGCGTCGCGAACGGGTCCCTGTCTCGGTCTATCTGGTCAACGGCATCAAGCTGCAGGGCACGATCGAGTCGTTCGATCAGTTCGTGGTCCTGCTGCGCAATACCGTCAGCCAGATGGTCTACAAACACGCCATTTCCACTGTGGTGCCGGCGCGCAACGTGCGCGTGGGGCCGGGCGGCGGTTATGTGCAGCAGAACGAAGGTGGCAGTGCGGGTGATGACGAAGTCGAGTAGTTCGGTGGTGAAGAGCGGAGCCGCGGGTGTTTGATCGGTCCCGCCGCGGCGAACACGCACTGCTGATCCAGCCCTACGCGGGCGGTCCGTTGGAAGACGATGTGCTGGAGGAGTTCGCCGACCTGGCGCGCTCGGCCGGCGCCAGCATCGCCGCCACCGTCACTGCGCGCATCGACAAGCCGAGTCCGGCGACGCTGATCGGCAGCGGCAAGCTGGAGGAGGTCAAGGCAGCCGCCGACGCCAGCGGCGCCGATCTGGTCCTGGTCAACCACGCGCTCAGCCCCGGCCAGGAGCGCAACCTGGAGAAGTACCTGGAGCGGCGCGTGATCGACCGCACCGGGTTGATCCTGGACATCTTCGCCCAGCGCGCGCGCAGCCACGAAGGCAAGCTGCAGGTCGAGCTGGCCCAGTTGCGGCACATGGCCACCCGGCTGGTGCGCGGCTGGACCCACCTGGAGCGCCAGCGCGGCGGTTCGATCGGCCTGCGCGGCCCTGGCGAAACCCAGCTGGAAACCGACCGCCGCCTGCTGCAGAAGCGGGTGGAGCAGTTGCAGAAGCGGCTGGAGAAGGTCGAGGTGCAGCACACCCAGATGCGCCGTGCGCGGGTGCGCAGCGAGCTGCCGCGGATCGCGGTGGTGGGCTACACCAATGCCGGCAAGTCGACCCTGTTCAACGCCCTGACCGGCGCCGAGGCCTACGCCGCCGACCAGCTGTTCGCGACCCTGGACCCGACCGTGCGGCGCATCGCGCTGCCCGGCGGCAATGCCATGCTCGCCGACACCGTCGGCTTCGTGCGCAACCTGCCGCACGAACTGGTCGCGGCGTTCCGCTCGACCCTGTCCGAGGCGCGCGAGGCGGATCTGCTGCTGCACGTGGTCGACGCCGCCGATCCGCTGCGCGAGGAACGCATCGCCCAGGTCGACGAGGTGCTGCACGCGGTCGGCGCCGGCGAACTGCCGCAGTTGCTGGTGTTCAACAAGATCGACCGCATCGACGGCGCCGAGGTGCGTCACGATGCGCAGGACGGCGTGCCGGACACGGCGCGGCGCGAGCGGGTGTGGATCTCCGCGCGCGACGGCCGCGGCCTGGACCTGCTGCAGCACGTGCTCGGCCAGCGCCTGGGCCTGCGCCACGTGCAGGGCAGCCTGCGCCTGCCGCCGAGCGCCGGGCGCCTGCGCTCGCAACTGCACCAGTTGCAGGTGATCCGCAGCGAGCAGGCCGACGAGGACGGCTGGCTGCTGCAGGTGGACATCCCGATCACCGAGGCCGAGCGCCTGGCCGCCGCGGCCGACGGCGCGCCGATCCGCGCGCTGCTGCCGCCGCGCGAGCAGGAGGAGTGGCAACAGCGCTGAGCGGCGCGTCGGCGTCGTGCGGTCGATGCCGACTGGTGGACCGGCGTGGCGGCGGGACCTGCGCCGGGTTGGCTGACGGCCGGCCATCCGTCGGCGCGCACAAGCGCGACAGCCACGGCGAATTGGGCTACAAAGCGCACTGGTTTCCCGAGCTGTGCCATGACGCTTCCCACCGATTCGGAGTTGTTGCAACAGGCCACCGCGCTCAGCGATCGCTTGCGCACCGCGCGCGAGCGCCTGGTCACCGCCGAAAGCTGCAGCGGCGGCTGGATCGCCAAGGTGATGACCGACGTCGCCGGGTCCTCGGCCTGGTTCGACTGCGGCATCGTCGCCTACAGCTACGAGGCCAAGCAGGCGCTGCTGGGTGTGCGCCCGCAGACGCTCGAGCACCACGGCGCGGTCAGCCGCGAGACGGTGATCGAAATGGTGTCCGGCGCGCTGGTCAATTCCGGCGCCAGCGTCGCGGTCGCGGTGACCGGCATCGCCGGCCCCGGCGGCGGTTCGGCGGACAAGCCGGTCGGCAGCGTCTGGCTGGGCTGGAAGCGTCGCGGCGGCTATGCCAGCGCGCAGTTGTTCCACTTCCCGGGCGACCGCGATGCCGTGCGCCGGCAGACCGTGGCGGCGGCCCTGCGCGGCCTGGACGCGCTGTTGTGAGCGTGGCCGCGCGCCTGCGTCGAGGATGAGCGCGATGTGGGAGGCGTTGAGCACCGTCCGCGACCTGGGACGCCTGCAGGAAATCGCCTCGGTGCTGATCCGCTACGGGTTCGGCGACGTGGTCCGGCGCATCGGCATGGCCGACGTGCTGGAACGCGCCGGGCGCCTGTTGCACTGGCACAACGCCGAGGAACTGCTGCGCATGTCGGCGCCGCAGCGGGTGCGGCGCGCCCTGCAGGACCTTGGCCCGACCTTCGTCAAGCTCGGCCAGGTGCTGGCCACGCGCGTGGACCTGCTGCCGCCGGAGTGGATCGACGAACTGGGCGAACTGCAGAACGCCGCGCCGGCGCTGGACTATCCGCAGATCCTGCCGCAGCTGATCGAGGCGCTCGGCGAGGCGCCGACGGCGATCTTCGCCGAAGTCGAGGAAATTCCACTGGCTGCGGCCTCGCTGGCGCAGACCCACCGTGCCTGGCTGCACGACGGCACCGCGGTGGTGATCAAGGTGCGCCGCCCCGGCATCCGCGAGGTGATCGAGGCCGACCTGCGGCTGCTGGCGCGACTGGCCGAGATCGTCGAGGCGCGTGCGCCGGACCTCAAGCGCTACCACCCGGCCGCCGTGGTGCAGCAATTCACCCTGTCGCTGCGCCGCGAGCTGGATTTCGCCGGCGAATGCCGCAACGCCGAGCGTATCGCGGCCAACTTCCAGGGGCACGACGAGATCGTGATCCCGCGGGTGCACTGGCAGTGGACCTGCGAGACCTTGAACGTGCAGGACTTCGTCGACGGCATCGGCGGCCGCGACCTGGCCGCGGTCGACGCCGCCGGCCTGGACCGCCGCCAACTGGCGCGCACCGGGGCCGACATCGTGCTGAAGATGGTGCTGGAGGACGGCTGCTTCCACGCCGATCCGCATCCGGGCAACATCTTCTACCTGCCCGGCGAGCGCATCGCGGTGATCGACTTCGGCATGGTCGGGCGCATTTCCGAACAGCGCCGCTACCAGGTGGTGCAACTGCTGCACGGGCTGGTCACGCAGGACGCCGAGGCGGTCGCCGACATCCTGCTGGAGTGGACCGACGGCGAAGTCGAGGTCGACGAGGCGCGCCTGCACCTGGAAATCGCCGCCTTCGTGGACCAGTACCGCGGCGTGCCGCTGAAGGATCTGCGGGTCGGCGCGATGCTCGGCGACGTCACCGCGCTGCTGCGCCAGCACGCGCTGGCCTTGCCGGCCGACCTGGCGCTGATGATCAAGACCTTCCTGACCCTGGAAGGCGTCGGGCGCCAACTCGATCCGGACTTCGACATGGCCGGCGCCGCCGCCCCGTACCTGGAGCGAGTGATGCTGCAGCGGTTCGCGCCGCGGGCGATGGCCCGGCGCGGCCGCCGCACCGTGCTGGGCGCGCTGGAACTGCTCGGCGACCTGCCGCGCGATACGCGCCGGCTGCTGCAGGCGGCGCGGCGCGGGCGCCTGCAGTTGAACGTGGAGACCGGCTCGCTGAAGGGCTTCGGCGACCAGGTCAACCGCGCCGCCAACCGCCTGACCATGGGCATCGTCACCGCCGCGCTGATCATCGGCTCGTCGATCGTGATGAACAGCGTCGGCGGCATTTCCAGCCGCTGGCTGCTGGCGATCGGCGTCTGCGGCTTCGTCGGCGCGGCGCTGTCGGGGGTGTGGATCCTGTTCTCGATCTGGCGCAGCGGGCGCTGAGGGGCGCGCACGCTCTCGAGACGGTCCGCCGCAAGGTGGAGCGGCGTCCGCAGGCACCGTCCCGATTCACGGGAGTGTCGGCGCGCACGCGCTCTCTTGTGAGAGAGGCTTCAGCCCCGACGCGATGCATTCGAATCCCTTGGCACACATCGCTCTGACGCGATGCAGGGTTCAAAAGGGCGCGAGAATCGAAGCCGAGCACTCGCCGATGACGGCATCGCAGGGCTGTCGGCGGAGTGGCCGCTACTGCCGGCAGTGAAGCGCGCCGGCACTCCGGATACACGCGCCAGTTGCTCGCCGGCCGATTTAGTAGTATTACTACTAACCATGGACCTGACCGAAACCCAGCAGGCGATCCTCGATCTGATCGCCGAGCGCATCGAACACGACGGCGTGCCGCCGTCGCAGACCGAGATCGCCCGCGCCTTCGGCTTCAAGGGCGTGCGAGCGGCCCAATACCACCTGGAAGCGCTGGAACAGGCAGGCGCAATCCGCCGTGTGCCAGGGCAGGCGCGCGGCATCCGCCTGCTGCGTGGGGCAGCGGCCCCGGCCCCTGCGCCGCAGGTGGACAGTGCCGACGTGCTGCGCCTGCCGGTGCTCGGGCGCGTCGCGGCTGGCCTGCCGATCGGCGCGGACATCGGTTCCGACGACTTCGTGGTACTGGACCGGGTGTTCTTCTCGCCGGCCCCGGATTACCTGCTGAAGGTGCAGGGCGACTCCATGCGTGACGAAGGCATCTTCGACGGCGACCTGATCGGCGTGCACCGCACCCGCGATGCCCGCTCCGGGCAGATCGTGGTGGCGCGCATCGACGAGGAGATCACGGTCAAGCTGCTGAAGATCGGCAAGGACCGCATCCGCCTGCTGCCGCGCAACCCGGACTATGCGCCGATCGAGGTGCTGCCGGACCAGGAGTTCGCCATCGAAGGCCTGTACTGCGGCCTGCTGCGCCCCAACCACTGATGCCGCGCGTGGAGCAGGGCATGCACTACAGTGCCGGCCGGACTTTTCCGACACCGGACATCGCCATTCGCCGCTGCCGTTGCCCGGTCCGGACGAATTATTTTCATCTCGCCACGCACTGTCTCAGTCCGTGCGATACCAGGCCCTTACATTGACCTCACTCCGCAAATCATCCTCCTCACCTTCCAAGGACACCGCAATGGACGAGAACAAGAAGCGCGCGCTCGCTGCCGCCCTGAGCCAGATCGAAAAGCAGTTCGGCAAGGGCTCGGTGATGCGGATGGGCGATCGCGTCATCGAAGCCGTGGAAGTGATTCCGACCGGCTCGCTGATGCTGGACATCGCGCTGGGCATCGGCGGCCTGCCCAAGGGCCGCGTGGTCGAGATCTACGGCCCGGAATCTTCCGGCAAGACCACCCTGACGCTGCAGGCCATCGCCGAATGCCAGAAGAAGGGCGGCACCGCCGCGTTCATCGACGCCGAGCACGCGCTGGACCCGATCTATGCCGCCAAGCTGGGCGTCAACGTCGACGAGCTGCTGCTGTCGCAGCCGGACACCGGCGAGCAGGCGCTGGAAATCGCCGACATGCTGGTGCGCTCGGGTTCGGTGGACATCGTGGTGGTCGACTCGGTCGCCGCGCTGACCCCCAAGGCCGAAATCGAAGGCGAGATGGGCGACCAGTTGCCGGGCCTGCAGGCCCGTCTGATGAGCCAGGCGCTGCGCAAGCTCACCGGCAACATCAAGCGCTCCAACACCCTGGTGGTGTTCATCAACCAGTTGCGCATGAAGATCGGCGTGATGATGCCGGGCCAGAGCCCGGAAACCACCACCGGTGGCAACGCGCTGAAGTTCTATGCCTCGGTGCGCCTGGACATCCGCCGCATCGGCGCGATCAAGAAAGGCGACGAGATCATCGGCAACCAGACCAAGATCAAGGTCGTCAAGAACAAGCTGGCGCCGCCGTTCAAGCAGGTCGTCACCGAAATCCTCTACGGCGAAGGCATCAGCCGCGAGGGCGAACTGATCGACATGGGCGTGGAAGCCAAGCTTGTCGAGAAGGCCGGTGCCTGGTACAGCTACGGCAGCGAGCGCATCGGCCAGGGCAAGGACAATGCCCGCGGCTACCTGCGCGACAACCCGCAGGTCGCGGCCAAGCTGGAAAGCGAGCTGCGCGAGAAGTTCCAGCCCACGGAAATCGCCCCGAGCGAGGCCGAGGCGGAAGACGAAGACGCGTAATGGTTTTCTGCCGGGGGAGCGGTGGAGTCAGTGCCGCTCGTCTCCCTCGGCAGTCTTGAGCAAGCCAGGAGGGCGCGCGCCAGGGACGGCGCATTTTGAATCGGGGTGGCATCGCCGATGAGCGACGAACAGGCACAACAAGCACCACGTCGGCGTCGCCGGCAACCGGAGCAGACGCCGTTGCAGAAGGCGCTGGGCCTGCTGGTACGGCGCGAGCATTCGCGCAAGGAGCTGACCCGCAAGCTGCGTGCGCGGGGCGTGGAAGCCGAGGCCGCTGCGGAAGCGGTGGAGCGCCTGAGCGGCGAGGGCTGGCAGGACGATGGCCGCTTCGCCGAACTGCTGGTGCGCAGTCGCGCCGGGGCAGGGTATGGCCCGCTGCACATCCGTGCCGAGCTGGGCACCCACGGTCTGGACAGCGAGGCCATCGCTGCCGCGATGGGCGCCTTCGAAGGCGACTGGACCGAAAACGCCCGCGATCTGATCCAGCGCCGCTTCGGCGCTGCCGGGGCGATGGACCTGCCGCAGCAGCGCAAGGCCGCCGATCTGCTGGCGCGGCGCGGTTTCGATGGCGACAGCATCCGCGCCGCGGTGCGCGACGCTGCGGAGGACTGAGCGGGCCGGGCCTGCTACCCTTGGCGAGTTGTCTTGTCCGGTTTCCGTAGCGCCCTCATCTACGTGGGAGCGCCAGGACGCCCGTCCGCTCGTCTATAGCCAGCCCATGAACGCACCCGCCAAATTCTCCACCTCCCAGATCCGCAGCGACTTCCTCGACTTCTTCAAGGGCAAGGGCCATACCATCGTGCCGTCCGCACCGCTGGTGCCCGGCAACGATCCGACGCTGCTGTTCACCAATTCCGGCATGGTGCAGTTCAAGGACGTGTTCCTGGGCGCCGAGAAGCGCAGCTACGTGCGCGCGGCGGACGTGCAGCGCTGCCTGCGCGCCGGCGGCAAGCACAACGACCTGGATTCGGTGGGCTACACCGCCCGCCATCACACCTTCTTCGAGATGCTCGGCAACTGGTCGTTCGGCGACTACTTCAAGAAGGACGCCATCGCCTGGGCCTGGGAACTGCTGACCCAGGTCTGGAAGCTGCCCGCCGAGCGCCTGCTGGTCACCGTCTACCACACCGACGACGAGGCCTACGCCTTGTGGCGCGACATGATCGGCGTGCCCGCCGAGCGCATCGTGCGCATCGGCGACAACAAGGGCGCGCCCTACGCCTCGGACAACTTCTGGCAGATGGCCGATACCGGCCCCTGCGGCCCGTGCACCGAGATCTTCTACGACCACGGCGCGCACATCGCCGGCGGTCCGCCGGGCTCGCCCGACGAGGACGGCGATCGCTTCATCGAGATCTGGAACCTGGTGTTCATGCAGTTCGACCGCCAGCCCGACGGCACCCTGGTGCCGCTGCCGGCGCCCTGCGTTGACACCGGCATGGGCCTGGAGCGCCTGGCGGCGATCCTGCAGCACGTGCACACCAACTACGAGATCGACCTGTTCCAGACGCTGATCCGCAAGGCCTCCGAGCTGACCGGCACCGCCGACCTGGAGAACAAGTCGCTGCGCGTGATCGCCGACCATATCCGTGCCTGCGCGTTCCTGATCGTCGACGGCGTGCTGCCGTCCAACGAAGGTCGCGGCTACGTGCTGCGCCGGATCATCCGGCGCGCCCTGCGCCATGGCTGGATGCTCGGCGTGCGCCAGCCGTTCTTCAGCAAGCTGGTGCCGACCCTGGTGGAACTGATGGGCGAGGCCTATCCGGAACTGACCGCCGCCCAGGACACCGTGCTGCGCGCCCTGCAGGCAGAGGAGGAGCGCTTCGCCGAAACCCTCGATGCCGGCATGAAGATCTTCGAGGACGTTGCCGCCAAGGCGCAGGGCGGAGTGATTGCCGGCGAAGACGCCTTCCGCCTGTACGACACCTACGGCTTCCCGCTGGACCTGACCCAGGACATCGCCCGCGAGCGCGACCTGCGCGTGGACGAGCAGGGCTTCGAGACGGCGATGGACGAGCAGCGCCGGCGCGCGCGCGAAGCCGGCAAGTTCGGCGGCGGCGTGCAGCTGCCGGCGGACCTGGTGGCGACCCTCGCCCCGACCGTGTTCCTGGGCTACGACAGCCTGCAGGCCGACGGCCTGCGCGTGGTCGCCCTGCTCAAGGACGGTCGCCCGGTGCAATCCGCCCAGGCCGGCGACGTGGTGATCGTGCTGACCGACAAGACCCCGTTCTATGCCGAATCCGGTGGACAGGTCGGCGATCTCGGCACATTGACCGCCGCCGGCACCCGGCTGACGGTCACCGACACGCAGAAGTTCGCGGGCCAGTTCCATGGCCACGTCGGCACGCTGGAAGAAGGCAGCCTGAAGGTCGGCGACCTGCTGGCCGGTCAGGTCGATGCCGAGCGTCGCGGCGCCACCATCCTCAACCACTCGGCAACGCACCTGCTGCATGCGGCGCTGCGCGAGGTGCTGGGCACCCACGTCCAGCAGAAGGGCTCGCTGGTGGCGCCTGACCGCCTGCGTTTCGACTTCTCGCACTTCCAGCCGATCGCGGCCGAGGAACTGGCGCTGATCGAGCGCAAGGTCAACCAGCAGGTCCGCGCCAACAACGCTGCCGAAGTGCACCAGATGGGCATGCAGGAAGCGCTGGATTTCGGTGCGATGGCGCTGTTCGGCGAGAAGTACGGCGAGCGCGTGCGCGTGCTGAAGATGGGCGATTACTCCACCGAACTGTGCGGCGGCACGCATGTCGGGCGTACCGGCGACATCGGCTTGTTCAAGATCACCAGCGAGGGCGGCGTCTCCGCCGGTGTGCGCCGCATCGAGGCGGTGACCGGGCAGGGCGCGCTGGACTACGTGGCGGCCGAGGAGGCCCGGCTGCGCGAGGCGGCCGATCTGGTGGGCGGCAACAGCCACGACGTGGTCGACAAGATTCGCCAGCTCGGCGACCGCTACAAGCGCATGGAGCGGGAACTGGAGGCGCTGAAGGCCAAGCTGGCCTCCGGCGCCACCGCCGATCTGGCCGGGTCGGCGGTCGACGTGGCCGGTGTGAAGGTCCTGGCGGTACGGCTGGAAGGCTTCGATGCCAAGGCCCTGCGCGAGGCGATGGACCGCCTGAAGCAGCAACTGGGCGACAGCGTGATCGTGCTGGCAGGCGCCAGCGAGGGTAAGGTCGCCCTGGTCGCCGGCGTGAACGGCAGCCCAATGGGACGGGTCAAGGCCGGGGAACTGTTGAGCCACATCGCCGGTCAGATCTCGGGCAAGGGCGGCGGCCGCCCGGACCTCGCCCAGGGTGGTGGCGAGGACGGGCCCGCCCTTGCCCCTGCACTCGCCGGCGTCCCCGCCTGGGTCAAGCAACATCTCCCCTGAACACTCCAAGCCGCGCGCCTTGCTGGCAAGGCGCGGCTTCCCGTAACATCACCCCTCTTTTCACCTTTCATTTGGGCGTCCCGCAGTGCGGGCACCGTGCCGGTGAGACCCACCGGCTCCCTGGAGAATTTTAAACATGTTGATCCTGACTCGCCGGGTAGGCGAA
Source organism: Xanthomonas sp. D-109 (assembly GCF_017746095.1). Classification (NCBI taxonomy): domain Bacteria; kingdom Pseudomonadati; phylum Pseudomonadota; class Gammaproteobacteria; order Lysobacterales; family Lysobacteraceae; genus Xanthomonas; species Xanthomonas sp. D-109. The sequence continues at coordinate 125,052 of NZ_JAGHWV010000011.1, read as the reverse complement.
ACCTTGATGATCGGCGATTCGGTCACCGTGACGGTGCTTGGGGTCAAGGGCAATCAAGTGCGTATCGGCATCACCGCGCCGAAGGACGTTGCGGTGCATCGCGAAGAGATCTACCAGCGCATCCAGCGCGGCGACGAGCCGAACTCCCACGGCGGCGGTCACGGCGATCAATCTGCCGATTGATGCGTCGAAAGGGTTTACCTGAGACCCCACAACCCGGTATTCTTCGCGCCCGGTCGCGGAATATCCGCAGCGCAGAAATCCGGAGTGATGCCCGAGTGGCTGAAGGGGCTCCCCTGCTAAGGGAGTATAGGGTCAAAAGCTCTATCGAGGGTTCGAATCCCTCTCACTCCGCCAGTGTCAAAGAAACGCCCGCAAATCAACGATTTGTGGGCGTTTTTCTTTTCGCCACCTTTGACACTCGCTTGGACACTTCCATGCGAGTAGCGCACTCCCTTACGCGCGGCGAGACCGGCCGCTACGACGTTCGTTTGCGCGTTCCTGCTGACCTGTTAGGCACAATTCGAGCGCACGGTCTTCAATTCAGCACTGAAGTGACGTGCGATGCGCCGTGCTGCTGCAGCGATGTCATGCTCGCCTCTGCGCGTCAGCATGGTGGCACGTGAGCGCTGACGTGCCTTGCAGGAGTTCGAGCAGACGGTATCGCGCATGTCTGTGCTCAAGGAGCCGGTGACGAGCGCAGCGCCCTTGACGTGTTGCATGACGAAGCTCGGAGCGTGCCGCTACGTTCAAGCTTCCGTGGGCATCCGCCGTGGGCCGTGGAGGATGAAGGCGAGGGCGATCGCTGCCACGCAATGTCATCAATCGCGCAGGGCAAAATCCTGTTCCAGGTAACGCAGCCAACGCGCCCTGAAGTACTGCCCATCCTGCCGATATCGATCGACCGTCTCTCCGCGGTGCGGCCTTGTCGACGATGGTCGTGAGTCAGGTCGCGCTACTGCGTTTGCTTTCCGAGTTCGTCTGGACACACGCGATGACGGTGGCCACGTGTGGGCTGCAGTGCTGCTTCATGTCGTTTCCCCGCGACGCTTTGGCGCTGCGCATCTTCCACCCGTCGTGTGCCGCGGTTGCAGGCTTCGCTCAGCAACGGTTGACGCGACGCCTCATTGGGATCGAAGCGCTTGAACATGCAGGCCGCAAGCTCACGGTGTCATTGAGTCGCAGGGGATGGTGGCAATCCATCGATTGATTCCTATGCCCTGTCACGAAAAAATGTGCGTCGTCGCTGGATCGCGACGTTTCCTTCTTGCTCTGGTATCGAGATGCAGTCACACAAAATCCGCTTCATCATCATCGCGTTGCTTTGCCTTGGCGTCACGATCGCTAGCGCCGTCACGTTTTTCAGCAGGCCTGCGGCAGTGCCGACACATTTGGCTGAAGCCGATGGGACGGTCGAAAAGGTCGACGCAGCGCAGCGAAAGGGACGGCTGCAAAGCGTGAACTTCACCGTTGCGTCCGCCGGCGATGCATTCGAGTACTCCGGTGTGCTGCCTGGCATTGATGCGGTGTGGGGGCGTCTCAAGGTGGGATCACCGGTTCGCGTCACCTTCGACGAGGCGGACGGCAAGCGATCCATCTGGGGGCTGCGCTTGGGCGATGACGTCGTCCTCAAGCCCGAGCAGGCGCTCGAGGCGCGGCGCAAGAATGGCCAGGTTGGTGCCATGATCGGACTCATTGCCTTGCTTGGAGCGGGATACTTTCTGCATCGTGCTCGCAAGGCGTAGCCAAGCAGCCTGACAGGCTCGGCGCGCAGCGGCCCGCCGCCGAATCTGGATCTGCAAACAAGAAAGGCAGGGTAGACCAGTGTTCTTCGGCAAGAAACGCGTTTCGCTGCGTTTCTTCTCGAGCGAGCACCGGTGGCGACTACCTAACGCCCGAAATGGCGTCGGTGGCGCATTGCACAGCGTTGTCTTCAGCTGTCGGTGTCGAGGGTCATCATGATGTGGATGATTCTTCCATGTTCGAGCTGAAAAGAGAGGCGCTTATTGCTGGTCTCATAATAGCGCCAGTGCTGGCCATCGCTGTCATCCGTCGTGCCTTGGCCATAGGTGTCGATCAGCACATTCTGCGTGTCGCCGATCGCGACGCCTCTGGCTGTTTTGATCGTGGATGCGTTGATGGTGATCTGCGCAATGACGTAGCTGTCGATGTCGCGTTGTTCTTTTTGCCAGGAGAGGTTTGCCGTATAGATGTCAAATCCGGCATATCGATGCTGGTAGTACTTGTAGCTGCTATCCCCGGCGGGCACATCCCCTACAAAGCGCTCGCTGATCTGGGTGCCTGCCTGCTTTCTGGCCTGGTCGCTCCAGCTTTCACCCAGGGCGAAAGCATGTGTGTTGATTGCCACGGTAAAGTCGTTCTCGGCTAGTTCGACAGGTGCTGCGCGAGCTGTTGCCGCAGCCGTCATGTCGGCCTGGGCGGCAGGAAGCAGCAGGAAGAGCAATAGCGCTGCTCTTCTGGGGGAGGCGATCATGTGCATCGATGCTTTAATTGGGTCGCAATGTCGCGGGTGTGTTCGTGGTGCGTCGGCTGCGCACATTCGCGGGCTGTTGGATCACGCAGTGTATTGTGCATGGGCGAGGTTGTCCCGATGCCGGCACAACGTGAACGTCAGGAGGGTGGCGCGCATGGAGTAGCGCCATCGCTTCCGGACTGGCATGCGCCAAGCGACGTTAGGGGTGCGCCTTCTCAATAGTTTCCGCGTCGATCTGATCAGGCGTGTGGTGGATCGCTTCCGAATTCGTGTGAGTCCACCATGAGCGGCGCATCGTGTCGTTTGGAAGCGCCTACGAGCGCTGTTTCGGCAAGCCACTTCGGGACGTGTCGCGTTGGATCGCTTTGGTGTCGCTGACTGGCGTTGTGGCAGCGTGTTGAAGCTGCCCGCGTTTCGTACGCCAGTCCGTCCATAGGTCATTTCAGAGGCTTGTATGACTCTGGCTCTAGCGCGTCAGGCGAATCGACAGCGAGTCGACGCAGTGCAAGCCGCTCGCAACAGCTCCCCGGCCATTGGCGGCAGGGGAGCACGAGAACCTGGAACTCAGCCGCGCGCGTGGTCGCGCGCCTTGCCCACTTCGCTCTGTACCTTGCCGGCGTTCTTCTGCATCTTGCCTTCGACTTCCTTCAGCTTGTTGCCGGTGACCTTGCCGGCGACTTCCTTGATGGTGCCCTTGATCTGGTTCTTGGCGCCTTCGGTGCGATTCTTGTCCATCGTTGACTCCGCAGTAGGGATGCCCTCAAGTGGGCATCGCCAAACTGCGCGCGGGCCGGTGGCGTGCAAGTGAAAATTGCGCGGACGTGCGCTCGACCATTTAGGTAGCGGACGGGTTGTATGCCGAAGCCTGTAGCGGCGATCGCGCGTCCCGTTCGGGCTGGGCGCGCTTGGTGCTTTTACAGCGGGAACCCGAGCACCGCGACATGTCCTTCGTCTGTCTGCTGGCGGCGACGGCGTGGTCCGCAGGGGTGCGCCGAGTGGCGACCCTCGACCGCGCTGCGCGCTCAGTACCAGCCCAGATACAGGGTGGTCACGCCCCAGGTGTCGATCAGGCCATGCGCGAGGATCATCGCCCACAGGTTGCGCCTGGAGCGCAGATAGGCATAGCCGAACATCGTGCCGACCACGCCGGTCAGCAGGATGCCGGACGCACCTTGCGCGGCGTGCATCAGGCCGAACACCACGCCACCGGCCAGCGCGGCGATCCAGTGGCCGCCGCGCAGGCGCCCCAGCAGCGCATCGAGCTGGTGCATGAGGAAGGCGCGGAACACCAGTTCTTCGCCGAGCGCCGCGCTCAGCCACGCCGCGCCGATCAGGTGGGTCGTCGCCTGGAGGTTGCCCTTGAGCGCGCCGTAGGCGCTGTAGTCGGTCTTGTGGCCGATGATGGTGTCGATCAGCGGTTGCAGTACCGGCGTGATGAAGCCCACGGTCAACAGCACCAGCAGCGCGGTCCAGCCGATCACGGACGCCGGACGAGGGCGCGCCACGCCGCATGCGAAGGAGGAGCGCGTTTCGATCCATACCAAGGAGAGACCTATCAGGCCGACCACGGGCATGCGCCACGGAAACGGGAGCCATGCATACGACGCCAGCGCGAGGATCGCGGCGCTGAGCGCGATGCGCAGCAGCGGGTGGCGCATGAAGGAGGTGTTGGACGCGGCGTGGGTGTTGCCTTGCGCGGAGTGCTGCATGCCTGACCTGAAAGGAAGCGGGCACTCAGCCTAGCGAGCCTGCGCCATCGAGCACTGTGCCAAAGGCCATGTAGACCAATGCAGTGCGGCGCGTCGAGCGTGCAGATACGAGCATCGTGCGCGTCGCCAGCGCTAAGCGCTGGCGACGCAATGCAGGCGCGGACGCTTTCAGTCCGCGTGCAATCCGAAGCGGCGGATGGCGACTATGCGGCCGCCGTCTGGCACTCGAACACGCTGACGCTGCGCGGCGGCGCCAGGAACTCGCTGGCACCGGCCGGCATGCTGTCGACCTGCAGCGCATCGTCGGTGGACAGCACCAGCTTCCAGTGCAGTTCCTCTTCCGAGGACGGCAGCACGAAGCTCACGCCCTCGTGGTAGGCGTTGATGACAATCAGCAAGGTATGGTCGTTGGCCAGTTCCTTGACGCCGGAGGTCTGCGCTTTGCCTTCCAGCAACAGGCCGACCGAGCGTGCGCTGGCATCGGTCCAGTGCGCATCGTCCATCTCGGTGCCGCCCGGGTTGAGCCAGGTGAGGTCGCGAACGCCGGCTTCTTCGTTGTACTGGCCGTTGAGGAAGCGGCCACGGGTCAGGATCGGGTAGCGCTGGCGCAGCGCGCTCAGCGCCTTGACGAAGGCGGTGAGGCGGCCCTCGGTCGGGTCGCGCTCCCAGTCGATCCAGGTTATCTCGTTGTCCTGGCAATAGGTGTTGTTGTTGCCGCCCTGGGTCTGTGCGCGCTCGTCGCCGGCCAGCAGCATCGGCGTGCCCTGCGACAGCAGCAGGGTCGCCAGCAGGTTCTTCATCTGCCGCTCGCGCAACTGCAGGATGCCGGCGTCGTCGGTCTCGCCTTCGACGCCGTAGTTGCAGGAGCTGTCGTGGTCGGAGCCGTCGCGGTTGTCCTCGCCATTGGCGTCGTTGTGCTTGCCGTTGTAGCTGACCAGGTCGTGCAGGGTGAAGCCGTCGTGCGCGGTGATGAAGTTCACCGAGGCCCACGGCCGGCGCCCGCGCCGGTCGAACAGATCGGCCGAGCCGGTGAAGCGCGTGGCGAACTCGGCGAGCTTGCCCTCGTCGCCCTTCCAGAACGCGCGGGCGTTGTCGCGGAACTTGTCGTTCCACTCCGACCAGCCCGGCGGGAAGTGGCCGACCTGATAGCCGCCGGGGCCGCAGTCCCACGGTTCGGCGATCAGCTTGACCTGCGACAGCAGCGGATCCTGGTTGCACGCGTCGAGGAAGCCGCCGCGCTGGTCGAAGCCGGTGGGCTCGCGGCCGAGGATGGTGGCCAGGTCGAAGCGGAAACCGTCCACGTGCATCTCGCCGGCCCAATAGCGCAGCGAGTCGTTGACGAACTGGATCACCCGCGAGTTGCTCAGGTTGAGCGTATTGCCGGTGCCGGTGTCGTTGATGTAGTAGCGCTTGTCCTCGGCCAGGCGGTAGTAGCTGGCGTTGTCGATGCCGCGGAAGGACAGGGTCGGGCCCAGCTCGCTGCCTTCGGCGGTGTGGTTGTAGACGACGTCGAGGATGACCTCCAGGCCCTGGCGATGCATGGCCTTGACCATGTCGCGGAACTCGTCGCGGTGGCCGCTGGCCAGGTAGCGCGACTTGATCGCGAAGAAGCCGAGCGTGTTGTAGCCCCAATAGTTGCGCAGATCCTTGTCGAGCAGGTGCTGGTCGTCGAGGTAGGCGTGCACCGGCAGCAGCTCCACCGCGCTGACGCCCAGCTCCTTGATGTAGCGCAGCACCGGCTCCTGGGCCAGTCCGGCGCAGGTGCCGCGCAGTTCCTCCGGCACCTGCGGGTGACGCATGGTGTAGCCGCGCACGTGGGTCTCGTAGACCAGGGTCTGGTTCCATGGCGTGAGCAGGCGCTTGTCGTCCTCCCAGTCATAGGTGTCCTCGACCACCACGCACTTGGGCATGAACGGTGCGCTGTCGCGCTCGTCGAAGCTCAGGTCGCCGTCCGCATGGCCGACGGTGTAGCCGTACAGCTCGTCGGCCCAGATAAGGTCGCCCTCGAGCTCGCGCGCATAGGGATCGAGCAGCAGCTTGTTGGGGTTGAAGCGGTGGCCTTCGCTGGGCGCGTAGGGGCCGTGCACGCGATAGCCGTAGCGCTGGCCCGGCTTCACGTCGGGCAGGTAGCCGTGCCAGATTTCGTTGGTGTATTCGGGCAGATCCAGTCGGGTCTCGGTCCCGTCTTCGTCGAACAGGCACAGCTCCACGCGGGTGGCGTGCGCCGAAAACAGCGCGAAGTTGGTGCCTTGGCCGTCGAACACGGCGCCGCGGGGGAAGGGACGCCCTTCGCGGATGCGCGAGGGAGTGGCATAGGCGACGCTGGTGGGGTGGCGCATCGGGCAGGCTCTCGGCCGGAACGCCGGCAGTAGGGGAGGGAGAGCGGAAGCATTGCCGCGGAGGCCGTGCAGGACGCGTTACGGGGTGCCGAGGATGGCGTGAGGACACGGGTGGCGCGACCTGCAGCCGATGCAGCGACCCACGCGGCGACGCCATGGCGCCGCCACGTGGGCGGGTAGCGCGCGACCCGTCGCCCGGTCCGGGACGGTCCGGGCGCGACTTGGCCTGACGCGCTCAGCGCGGCAGGTCGAACAGCAGGAACTCGCTGTCCTGGGCGTCGGCGAACTGCAGGCTGGCCTCGTCGATCGCCTGGATCGCGTCGCCGGCCTGCAGGGTCTGGCCGTTGACGCTCAGCGTGCCGCGCACCACCTGTACATAGGCGCCGCGCCCGACCGCCAGCGGATAGTCCAGGCGTGCATCGCCGTCGAGGATCGAGGCGTAGATGCGCGCGTCCTGGTGGATGCGCACCGCACCGTCCTCGCCCTGCGGAGCGGCGATCAACCGCAGCTGACCGCGCTTGCTGTCCGGGGCGAAGTGCTTCTCCTCGTAGCCCGGCGCGATCCCGGCGCGCTCGGGCATCACCCAGATCTGCAGGAAGTGCACCGGCTCGCTGGCGGAGTGGTTGAACTCGCTGTGGGTGACCCCGGAGCCGGCGCTCATGCGCTGCACGTCGCCGTAGCGCAGCACCGAGCCGTTGCCCATGCTGTCCTTGTGCTCCAGCGCGCCCTCGATCACGTAGGACAGGATCTCCATGTCGCGATGGGCGTGGGTGCCGAAGCCCTGGCCCGGCTGCACGCGATCCTCGTTGATCACCCGCAGCGGCCCAAAGCCCATGTGGCGCGGGTCGTGGTAGTGGCCGAAGGAGAAGGTGTGGCGCGAGGACAGCCAGCCGTGTTCGGCGCGGCCACGGGTATTGGCGGGGCGGATCTGCAGCATGGGAGGCTCCTTGGTGGCGTTGATGTGCAAGTGGATCGAAAGCGCCGGTCGGGTTGGTTTCGCGTGCGCTTCAGCTTGGAAACAAGTATCGGTGCTGTCGCCGGGTTTGAAAAACGGATAGATTCGGCATCCATCATCGAAAAATTCGAATGCTCAAGCTCAGCCTCGACGCCCTGCAGATCCTCGACGCCATCGACCGTCGCGGCTCGTTCTCGGCCGCCGGCAAGGCGCTGCACAAGGTGCCGTCGACCATCTCCTACACCGTCGCCAAGCTGGAGGAGGATCTGGGCGTGCAACTGTTCGAGCGGATCGGGCCGAAGGCGGTGCCGACCGCCGCGGGGGCCGAACTGCTGCGCGAAGGCCGCCACCTGCTGCGCGCCGCTGGCGATCTGGAACTGCGCGTGCGCCGCGTCGCTTCGGGCTGGGAGACCGAGTTCGCGCTGGGCCTGGATGCGGTGTTCGCGCCGGAATGCCTGGCGCAGGACATGGCGGCGTTCTACGCGGTCGCCGATCGCACCCGGCTGCGGGTGGTGCAGGAATCATTGTCCGGCACCTGGGAGGCGCTGCTGGACCGGCGGGTGGATCTGCTGGTCGGGGCGGCCGGCGCAGGGCCCAGTGGCGGCGGCTACGTGGCCGAGCCGCTCGGCACGCTGCCGTTCGTGTTCGCAGTCGCGCCCGGGCACCCGCTGGCGCAGGCACCGGAACCGCTCAGCCGCAGCCAGTTGAGCGCGCATCGTGCGATTGCGGTGGCGGATTCGGCACGGCGGCTGCTGCCGCGCACGGTCGGGCTGCTGTTCGGCCAGGACGCGCTGACCGTGCCGGACATGCGCAGCAAGTATCGGCTGCAACTGGCCGGACTCGGCTTCGGCTTCCTGCCCGAGCCGTATGCGCGCGCGGCGCTGGCGCGTGGCACGCTGGTGCGCAAGGCCGTGGAGGAGCCGAAGCCGGACGAGGTGTTCCAGCTGGCCTGGCGCAGCGGCGAGGAGGGCGCGGCGCTGGCCTGGTGGCGCGCGCGCATGCGCCAGCCGGGCGTGTTCGCGGCATGGCTGGCGCAGATGGCGGCGCGGCTGGACGAGGGGGTGTGAGGCGCGTCGGGGACACCGGCGAGGCGTGCTGCAGGGCGACGATGGATGGGTCTGTTCCGCCGGTGATGCCCTGCTTCCTGCGCGCGCGGTGGGCGACGGGAGGATAATGCGCGGCATCCTCTTCTTTCCGCCCGCCACGCCATGCAGGACCTGATTGCGCGCTACGGACTCGGGCTGGTCTTCGTCAACGTCCTGGCCTTGTCGCTGGGCCTGCCGGTACCGGCGCTGCCCACGTTGATCCTGGTCGGGGCGACCTATGCGCTGCTCGATGGCGCGGCGATGTGGAGTGCGCTGCTCGGCGCCTTGTCGGTGTCGATCGCGGCGAGCCTGGTCGGCGATCTGCTGTGGTTCGGTGCCGGCCGCCGCTACGGCAATCGCACCCTGCAGTCGCTGTGCCGGCTGTCGCTGTCGCGCGACACCTGCATGAAGCGCACCGAACGCTTCTATGCGCGCTGGGGCGTGCGCGTGCTGGCGGTGGCCAAGTTCGTGCCGGGCCTGTCGATGGTGTCGGTGCCGATGGCCGGCGCGATGCGCGTGCGTCCGGTGGCCTTCCTGCGCTACGACACGCTGGGCGCGGCCTTGTGGGCCGGCGTCGGGTTGTTGCTGGGCCTGTGCTTCGCCGACCAGGTGCAGGACTTGCTGGACTGGCTGAGCCTGCTCGGCAGGCGCGCGGCGCTGCTGCTGGCCGGCCTGCTGGCGCTGTACGTCGGCTACCGCGCCTGGCGCCGGCACTCGCTGCGCAAGGCGATGGAGATGCGGCGCATCGACGTCGACGAACTGCACGCGCTGCTGCAGGGCGAGACGCCGCCGCTGCTGCTGGACATTCGCGCTCCCGGCTACCGCGCGCTGGAGCCGTTCGCCATTCCCGGTGCGCTGGAAGTGGACGATCGCCAGGTCGACGCGCTCGTCGCGCGCTTGCCGCGCGACCGCAGGATCGTCATCTACTGCGCCTGCCCGAACGAGGTCTCGGCCGCGATCCTGGCCAAGCGCCTGCGCCAGCACGCGTTCGAGGACGTGCTGCCGCTGCGCGGTGGGCTGGATGCGTGGCGTGCGGCGGGCCATCCGCTGGTCGCGCTGGACGCGGCGGCTGCAGTCGCGCCGCCGCCGAAGGGCGACACGATCGCGGCGTGAGTCGCCGTGGCGGGAACGTCATGCGTCCCGGCGACGTCACGACTTACAGGCGACGCATGCGCCTCCACGCCTCCACTGATGGCGGCGAGTGCGTCGTCTGTAGGTGGGTAGGTAGGCAGGGCGCGCGTCCCGCTCCAGCGCGCTCGATTCTTCCGCCTGCATCGCCCGCATCCCGACGGCGTGGCGACGTCGAGCGGACGTCCTGCCTGGGTCTCGTTCACTTGCTTGCCGGCGGATGCGTCCATGATTCCGTCGATGACACCACCGGTCCGGCAAGCGCCTGTCGGCGGCGATCCCGCAAGGCCGCGCCGAAGCGAATCCTCATCCTCACCCTGCACGGAGACAGCCATGAACATCGATCTATCCGGGAAAACCGCCCTCGTCACCGGTTCCACCGCGGGCATCGGCTTCGGCATCGCCAAGGGCATGGCCGCGGCGGGCGCCGAGGTCGCGCTGAACGGTCGCGACCAGGCCCGTACCGAGGCCGCCGTCGCGGCGCTCAAGCGCGACCTCCCGGCCGCCAGCGTGCGCGCCGTGGTGGGCGACGTGGCGACCGCAGCCGGCTGCGATGCGATCGTCGCGGCGCTTCCTGCGGTCGATATCCTGGTCAACAATGCCGGCATCTTCGGGATGCAGGACTTCTTCGAGACGCCCGACGCGGAGTGGGAGCGCTTCCTGGCCGTCAACGTGATGTCCGGCGTGCGCCTGTCTCGCGCGTATCTGCAAGGAATGGCGGACAAGGGCTGGGGGCGCGTGCTGTTCGTCTCGTCGGAGTCCGGACTCAATATCCCGGTCGAGATGATTCACTACGGCGTGACCAAGACCGCCGATCTCGCCCTGTCGCGCGGCTTGGCCAAGCGCATGGCCGGCACCGGCGTCACCGTGAATGCGATCCTGCCGGGGCCGACGCTGACCGAAGGCGTCGCCGCCATGTTGTCCGAGCAGGTGGAGCAGTCCGGCAAGCCGCTGGAGGAGGTCGCCGCCGATTTCGTCAAGGCGCATCGCGCCAGCTCGATCATCCGCCGCGCCGCGACGGTGGAGGAGGTCGCCAATCTGTGCGTCTACGTCGCGTCGCCGCAGGCGTCCGCCACCACCGGTGCGGCGCTGCGCGTCGATGGCGGCGTGGTGGACACCATCGCCTGAGTAGGTGTGGCCTCGTCGGTCGCGCAGGCGAGGCCGGCGGCAGGCATCGTTCGCAGTTGCGCGCGGCATGCAATCGCCGCCGCGCAGGCAAAAAAAACGACAAGCGCTGGCTTGTCGTTTTTGATCTGACTGGTGCGCCCGGAGAG
>NZ_JAGHWV010000011.1:0-113904 GCF_017746095.1 Xanthomonas sp. D-109 | reverse complement strand
TGAGCTACGGGCGCGTCGTCAGGAGCGGAATTATGCGGGAGTCGATCTGGCCCGTCAATGCTCTTCCCGAAAAATTTCACCGATCCCCGCCCAGCAGCGCCGCGGCCACCGCCGCGGGGCCTTTCATCCAGGCGAAATGGTCGGCGGCCGTGCCCAGCTGTGCAGCGTCCAGGCAGCGGATCTGCGGCGCCGGCGTGGCCAGCTTGTCCAGCAAGCCGCGCAGCGAACTCTCCGGCGCCAGCCAGTCGTCCTGCATCACCACGCCGCGCACCGGCAGCGCAAGTTGCGCCAGGCGCGCTTCCAGGTCGGTGGCCAGGCCGGCCGCGGCGTAGCGGCCGCTGTGGCCCACGCGCGCCCAGTCGGCGATCAGGCCCCGCGCTTCGGTGCCGCCGAAGCCCAGGCGGCGACCGTGCAGCACGCCCTGCCGCTGCGCCAGCCATGGCAGCAGACGGTATGCCAGCGGCAGCAGATAGCCGCGCGGCGCGGGGAACCGGCGCCAGTACGGCGTGCCGCTGGCGACCAGCCACAGCGCGGCGAAGGCCTGCGGCTGCAGGCTGGCGTAGCAGCAGGCGAGCTGTCCGCCGAGGCTGTGGCCGCCGACGAGCAGCGGCGCCGCGATCCCGCACCCGGCGATCGCCGCCTGGCTGGCGGGCAGGTCCAGTTGCAGCAGGGCGCGATAGCCCCAGTTGCACTGCCGCGACGGCCGCAGCGTGCTGCTGCCGTTGCCGCGCCATTCGTGCAGGAACACCGCGACGCCGTGTGCGGCCAGCGCTTCGGCGAACGGCAGGTAGTGGCGCGCGGCCACACCCAGCGCCGGCAGCCACAGCAGCGCCTGCCGCGGCGCGTCGGGGACGCGCGCCAGCAAGGTCCAGCGATGGCCGTCGGCTGCGGCGACGGGCAGGGCGTGCTCGGCGATCGCGGATGCGCGGCTGGGTGCGGCACTCATGGGCCGCGCGCCGCGCCGAAGTGATCCAGCACCGCCACGTCGCTGCGGCCGGGCCGGTAACTGCCGCGCAGGGCGCGCGCCACGTAGTCGATCGCCGCTTCGCAGGCGGCCGGCAAGGCCAGGCCCTGGCACAGCTGTGCGGCGATCGCCGCGGCCAGGGTGCAGCCGGTGCCGTGTGCGTCCAGCGCCAGTCGTGCGTGGCTGAACTCGCTGCGGCTGACGCCGTCGTCGTAGCGGTCGATCACCCGCTGGCCTTCCTGCAGATGACCGCCCTTGAGCAGCACCGCCTGTGCGCCGGCCTCGAGCAGCGCCGCGGTGGCGTGTTCGGCGTCGTCGGCGTTGTCGATCGGGCGGCCGAGCAGCAACTGCGCTTCCGGCACGTTCGGCGTCACCAGTGTCGCCAGCGGCAACAGGCGGCCGCGCAGCGCGTCCAGGGCGTCGTCCTGCAGCAGCTTGGCGCCGCTGGTGGCCACCATCACCGGGTCCAGCACCACCCACGGCGGGCGGTACTCCTCCAGCGCATCGGCGACCAGGTGGATCACCTCGGCGTTGGCGAGCATGCCGAGCTTGACCGCTCCGATGTCGAAGTCGGCGAAGCAGGCATCGATCTGTGCGCGCAGGAACGACAGCGGCGGCACATGTACCGCGGTGACGCCGCGGGTGTGCTGCGCGGTCAGCGCGGCGGCGGCCGCCAGCCCGTGCACGCGATGCGCGGCGAAGGTCTTGAGATCGGCCTGGAGGCCGGCACCGCCGCCGGAATCGGTGCCGGCGATGCTCAGCGCGGAGACGACGGTGGGTTCGCTCATGCGCCGATTGTGCAGGGCTGGCGTCGCTGATGCACTCGGTCGCGCCTTCAGCGTTCGCGGCTGCGGTAGTGCGCCTGCAGCGCGTACAGCGTGCCGACGGTGCCGGTCAGTAGGGCGGGGCCAAGCAGGGCGTCGAAGCCGACCTGCCGGTAGGCCCAGGCGCCGAGCACGCCGCCGCACAGGAAGCCGCCGATGATCAGCAGGCTGAGGCGGATGCGCCGGCGCGGCAGCGGCAGTCCGCGCAGCGCCTGGCCCAGGCCGATGCCCAGGTCGGTGAACATGCCGGTGAGGTGGGTGGTGCGCACCACCGCGCCGCTGTAGACGGTGGTGGTGGCGTTCTGCAGGCCGCAGGCGATCGCGGCGAGGACCGCGCCGGCGAGTTGCTGCTGCTTGAACGCCTGCATCGCCGCCAGCAGCAGCAGCGCTTCCAGCGCCAGCGCCACGCCGTAGCGGCGGCCCAGGCGCAGGCGGCTGTCCTGCACGATGAAGCCGCCGAGCATCGATCCGCCGAGGAACGCCAGCACCACGCCGACCAGTTGCGCGATCGCGCGCGCGTCGCCGTCGGCCAGCGCCGCGCCGAGCAGGGTGGTGGTGCCGGTGAGGTGGGTGACCGCCTGATGCTCGAAGCCGAGATAGCCGACCACGTTGACCATGCCGGCGACGGCGGCCAGCGCCCCGGCGAAGGCCCAGGCCCAGCGTGGCAGTTCCAGGTTCATGCCGCGCGCGAAGCCGCCACGGCGCGGCGGCCGCGGGATGCAGCCACCCCAGCGTGCCGCCGTTGGCGCCTGCCCGCGGCCATCTCAGCGTGCGCCGTTGACCGCGACCTCGGAGAAGCGGGCGCTGGCCGGGTCGTAGACCGCGCCCCAGAAACGGCTGCCGCCGCCGCAGACCTTGACCGCGTCGACCGTGGGGTCGCGCTCGCTGCCGTCGTCCGGTGCGAAGGCGTTGACGTAGATCGCCTGCTTGCCGCGGTACAGGATGCCGACGTACTGGCGATCGGACGCGGTGGGGTCGGCGATCTGCGGCTGCAGTTGCGCCAGGTGCGCTTCCAGTTGCGCGATCTGTTCCGGGGTCGGGATCCAGTAGCCGGTCACCGCGCCGTCCTGGCGCGCCGGGCTGTCGCGCGCGCAGGTGTCGAGCACCTGCGCGGCGGTGCTGTTGCGGGTGACGATCCACGATTGCCCGGTCTTGATCGCGGTCGGTACGGTGGCCGGCCCGCGCGCGGTGGCGCAGGCGCCGAGCAGCGCCATGGCCAGCGCCGCGCCCGCCAGGCGCGCACCGGCCGCCGCGTTCACAGCACCTCCGAGGCGTAGTCGGCCAGGCGCGAACGCTCGCCGCGGCGCAGGGTGATGTGCGCGCTGTGCGGCCAGGCCTTGAAGCGGTCCACCGCATAGGTCAGGCCGGAGGTGGTCTCGGTCAGGTAGGGCGTGTCGATCTGTTCGACGTTGCCCAGGCACACGATCTTGGTGCCGGGGCCGGCACGGGTGATCAGCGTCTTCATCTGCTTCGGCGTCAGGTTCTGCGCCTCGTCCAGGATCAGGTAGCGCGACAGGAAGGTGCGCCCGCGCATGAAGTTCATCGAGCGGATCTTGATGCGGCTGGCGAGCAGGTCGTTGGTGGCCTGGCGGCCCCAGGTGCCGCCTTCCTGGGTGTGGGTGAGCACCTCCAGATTGTCGGTGAGCGCGCCCATCCACGGCGTCATCTTCTCTTCCTCGGTGCCGGGCAGGAAGCCGATGTCCTCGCCGACGCTGACCGTGGCGCGGGTCATGATGATCTCGCGGTAGCGCTGCTGGTCCATGGTCTGCGCCAGGCCCGCGGCCAGCGCCAGCAGGGTCTTGCCGGTACCGGCGGTGCCGAGCAGGGTGACGAAGTCGATTTCCGGGTCCATCAGCGCGTTGAGCGCGAAGTTCTGCTCGCGGTTGCGCGCGGCGATGCCCCACACCGCGTGCTGGCCGCTGCGGAAGTCGTCGACCAGCGCCAGCGTCGCCTTGCGCTCGGCGTTGACCTTGACCACGCGCAGTTCCACTTCGTCCTCGCCGGGCAGGTACAGGTACTGGTTCGGATACCAGTCCTCGTCGGCGGCCAGGGCGATCTCGTAGCAGGTGCGGCCCTTGTCGCTCCAACTGCGCAGGTCCTGGTTGTGCTTCTGCCAGAAATTCTCCGGCAGCTCGATCGCGCCGGTGTAGAGCAGGCTGAAATCGTCGAGCGCGCGGTCGTTCTCGTAGTCCTCGGCGACCAGGCCGCTGATCGCCGCCTTGATCCGCAGGTTGATGTCCTTGGACACCAGGATCACCGGGATTTCCGGCTGCTCTTCGCGCAGCGCCAGCACCGCGGCCAGGATCTTGTTGTCCGGAGCGACGCTGCCGAAGCTGCGCCCCGGCTCGACCGGACGGATCTGGAAATACAGCCGGCCGATGCTGCCGGTGCTCTTGAGCTGGATGCCCTGCGGGTGGCTGAGCGGGATGCCGGATTCGATCTGCTCGGCGCCGGCGCCCTCGATCAGCTCGTTGAGGAAACGGCTGACCTGGCGCGCGTTGCGGCTGACTTCGGACATGCCCTTCTTGGCATTGTCCAGTTCCTCGATCACCTGCATCGGCAGGAACACGTCGTGTTCCTCGAACTTGAACAGCGCGGTCGGATCGTGCATCAGCACGTTGGTATCCAGCACGTAGATGCGCTTGCCTCGGGTCATCATGGATTCCTGAAAGAGGAGCAGGGACGAACCATCGCTGCCTGCGGGGCAGGGCGATGCGGGGTGCGGGAAACGGCAGTGGTCACTGCTTGGCGGCGGCCTGCAGCGCGTCTAGCACGGCCTGGGCGTGGCCGGGGACCTTGACCTTGCGCCAGCTGCGGACCAGTTGGCCGGTCGGCGAGAGCAGGAAAGTGCTGCGCTCGATGCCCAGCACCTGGCGGCCGTACATGTTCTTTTCCTTGATCACGTCGAAGGCGCGGCACAGCGCCTCGTCGGCGTCGCTGATCAGGGGGAAGCGGAAGCCCTGCTTGGCGCAGAAGTTGTCGTGCGACTTCACCGAGTCGCGCGACACGCCCAGCACGGTGGCGCCGGCCTGTTCGAACTGCGGCAGCAGCGCATTGAACTCGATGCCCTCGGTGGTGCAGCCGGGCGTGCTGTCCTTCGGATAGAAATACAGCACCAGCCAGCGGCCGGCGTAGTCGCCGAGCGTGGCGTTTGTGCCGCCGGATAGCGCCAGCGGCAAGGCCAGCGTGCTGCGGTCCAGGGTGTCGCCGTCCTTCATGGGGTGTCCTCCGCGTGCATCGCCATCATCCGCGTTCGATTGCGTCGGTGTCCAGCGCGGCGCACTCAGAACTTCATCGGATCCATGATCGCGTCCAGGTTGAGGTGGTCGCAGAACTCGAGGAAGTCGTCGCGCAGCGCGGCGATGTGCATGTTCGCCGGCACCCCGATCGTCACCTGCGCCGAGAACATCTCCGCGCCGGTCTGCATGGCGCGGTAGCGCGTGCTCTGCAGGTTCTCGATGGTGATGCCCTGGCGGTCGAAGAAGTCGGCCAACTGGAACAGGATGCCGGGTTTGTCGGCGGCGATGACTTCGACGATGTACGGCAGCAGGTTGGACTGCGCCTGCTTGGCGCCGGTGCGGTACCACACCAGCTTCATGCCTTCCTCGCGGTCGAGGCGGGTGAGCATGGCTTCGAGCTTGGCCACCGAGTCCCACGAGCCGGTCGCCAGCGCGGTCACCGACACGTCGCGGCCGACCGTGGCCAGGCGTGCATCGACGAGATTGCAGCCGCTGTCGGCGATGCGACGCGTCACCGGCAACAAGGGCGACTCCGGATGCGTCGTGTAGGCGTTGATCAGGAGGTGGTTTTCGGTCGGCGCGGGCCGGGGCGTGGTGTCGGTCAAAGGGGCTTCCGGCATTGCGTAAGGCTGAACGGCATCCGGGCGGTCGCCCGGCATGGTGTGCAGCATACTTGCCCGCGCTTTCGGGCCGCAAGTAACATGCGGGGCGACCTTGCCCCGCGTGCGGGGCCGACCCGTCCGCGCAGCCTGCGCGGCCCTTTTCTCCCAGCGAGCACCCGGCATCTTGTCTCTCTCCGGCATCATCACCGCCCTGGCCACGCCCTTCCAGGGCAATGGCGACCTCGACCTCGACGCCTGGCAGCGGCTGCTCAAACGCCAGCTCGACGGCGGCGTGCAGGGGTTGGTGGTGGCGGGATCGACCGGCGAGGCGGCCACGCTGCTGGACGAGGAATACGACCGGATCCTGCGCGAAGCGGTGCAGGCGATCGGCGGGCGCGTGCCGGTGCTGGCCGGCACCGGCCTGTCCGGTACCGCCAAGACCGTGGCGCTGACCCAGCGCGCCGCCGCCGGTGGCGCGCAGTACGCGCTGGTGGTGACGCCGCCGTACGTGCGTCCGACCCAGGCCGGCTTGATCGCGCACTACACCCAGGTCGCCGAGCAGGGCGGCCTGCCGGTGCTGCTGTACAACGTGCCCGGCCGCACCGGCTGCGACCTGCTGCCGGAGACCGTGGCGCAACTGGCGCAGCATCCGAACATCGTCGGCATCAAGGAAGCCGTGAGCGACCCGCAGCGCATCGCCGCGCTGGCGGCCCTGCGCAGCGACCAGTTCGCCGTGTTCAGCGGCGACGACGGCAGCGCCGCGCAGGCGATGCTGGCCGGCTTCGACGGGCTGATCTCGGTGGCCTCCAATGCCCTGCCGCGCGCCTACCGGCGCCTGTGCGACCTGGCGCGCGCGCGCCAGGCCGAGCCCGCGCAGGCCTGGGACGCGCGGCTGCAGCCGTTCCATGCGTTCTGCGGCATCGAATCCAACCCGATCCCGGTCAAGGCGCTGCTGCAGCGCGCCGGGATCGGCCAGGGCCTGCGGCTGCCGCTGCTGCCGCTGTCCGCGGCGCACCACGCCACGGCCGACCGACTTGCCGCCGACGCTGCCGCGTTGGAAGACCTATCCAGCCGCGAAACGCTCGCGGCCTGACTCCAGGAGATTGATTGATGCGTGCTTCCGTTCCCTACGTCCGCGTGCTGTCGGCCGCCGTGCTGGCGACCACCCTGGTCGCGGCCACCAGCGGTTGCAGCTGGTTCCACAAGGGCAAGCCGCGCGGCGACTACGCGCTGGCGCCCGACATGCGCCCGCTGGAAGTGCCGCCGGATCTGACCTCGCCCGATACCTCGGCGGCGATGAAGGTGCCGGCGCTGGCCTCGGCGCAGCGGCCTGCGGCCCCGGCCGGCCAGGCTCCGGCGGCGTCGAACAGCGGCTTCGTGGTGCCGGGCACGCGTGACCAGGTGTTCGGCCAGGTCGGCGACGCGCTGGGCGGCATCGAAGGCGTCACCATCGCCAGCCGCGCGCAGTTGCTGGGCTCCTACGACGTGGCCTACGAAGGCAGCAACTTCCTGGTGCGCGTGGTGGCGGTGGATGCCGGCGTGTACGTCTCGGCGGTGGATCCGCGCGGCCTGCCGGCCACCGGCGAGGCGCCGGTCAAGCTGATCGCCGCGCTGAAGGCCAAGCTGGGTCACTGACCGAGCCGGTATGGTCCGGCGCGTGCGCCGGATCTGCTGCAGAACGCGAAACGGGCGCCGAGTGCGCCCGTTTTCGTTCGGCGAGAAAGGAGTGCAAGGGCAAGCGCCGTTCCTTGCTTCAGCGCCGCGCTGCGCGCCGTACCCTCACCCCAACCCCTCTCCCGGAGGGAGGGGGCTCGCGCTTCTCCCTTCTCCCTCCGGGAGAAGGTGCCCCGCAGGGGCGGATGAGGGTCGGGCGCAGCCTCGTGTCCTAACAGGGTGTGACCACGTGTGCGTTTGAACTGAGGCAAAGCGAGTGGTTGGAGGCGCCCTGAAGCCGCCGCTTGTATCGACTCTTCGGCGGGCAGTGCCCGGGCAGAATCCCGCGGTGGGATTACTTCTGCAGCAGCGGCAGCTTGTTCGGCTTGCCGTCCCACTCGGCGGCGTCGGGCAGCGGTTCCTGGCGCGTGGTCAGGACTGGCCAGGCCTTGGCCAGTTCCGCGTTGAGCGCGACGAAGCCTTCCTGGCCGGCGGGCACGTCGTCCTCGGGATAGATGGCGTTGGCCGGGCATTCCGGCTCGCACAGCGTGCAGTCGATGCACTCGTCCGGATCGATCACCAGGAAGTTCGGGCCGGCGTGGAAGCAATCCACGGGGCACACTTCCACGCAGTCGGTGTATTTGCACTTGATGCAGTTTTCGGTGACGACGAAAGGCATGGCTCGATCCGGCGATTAACCCGGTGATTCTAATGCAAAGCGGCCGCCGCCGCCGTGTGTGCGGGGCAGGAGGCGGGCGGCGCGCGGCTCAGCCGGCGAGGCCGCCGTGCTGCTGCGCCAGCCGATACAGGCCGCGTGCGGCCAGGTCCTCCGGATGGGTGCGCACGCGGCTGCCGAGCGTGGCCAGCGCATGCGCATAGCGCGCCAGCAGGCCGCTGCCACCGACCAGGTGCACTACCGGCGGCAAGACTGGGTGCGCGCGCAGTTCGTGGCCGATCAGCAGGCCGGACAGATACGACGGTGCTGCGGCGGCGCTCAGGCGTTCGAACAGGCCCAGGCTGCGCACGCCGAACAGATGGTGCAGCACCCCGCCGGGGTCGCCGCTGCGCTGCACGCCGGCGTCGAACGCGGCCGCATCGAAGACGCCGTCGTCGGCGTCCATCAGCCGCGCCAGCAGGCTGTGCGTGCGCAGCAGCGCGTACAGCTCGCCGGTCATCATCGTCGCCAGCGAGGCGATGCGCCCGTCCTGCAGGGTCACCCACTTGCTGTGGGTGCCGGGCAGGCAGACGTGGTGGATCTCGGCCGTCGGCGGTTCCTGCTCAAGCAACGCGAGCAGGCCGATCAGCTGCGTCTCCTCGCCGCGCATCACGTCCGGCACGGCGTCGGCGTCGCTGGCCACGCCGGGCACGAACCACAGCGTGCGGCCGGGCAGCGCCGGATCCTGCAGCGGCTGCATCGCCGCGGCCAGGGCGGCGGCGTCGGCCGGGCAGGGCGCGTACGGCAGTTCGATCCAGCCGTTGCGGCTGCCGATCATCCCGCACAGGACGACGTCGCCGTCCCAGCCGTCGATCAGGGCGGCCAGGGTTGCGGCGAAGCGGCCCTGGCAGGCGGCGATGCCCTGGTCGCTGCGGCGCAGGTCGAGAATGCCGCCGTCGGCGTCGAGCCGATAGCCGCGCAGGCTGCTGGTCCCCCAATCGACGACGATCATGCGCTGGCGATGCGTCCTTCGGGCAGGCCGGCGATGCCGACCGCGGCCACGTACACGCCGCCGGCCTGCGGCGTGCGTGCCAGTTCGTCCTCGCTGTGATCCTGCCGCGAGGTGCTCAGGTACAACGTGCCGCCATCGGCGCCTCCCAAGGCGGGGCAGGTGGGATGCTTGACCGGCAGGGCGACGCGGCGCTCGACGCTGCCGTCGGGGCGGTAGCGCACCACCTGCCAGGCGCGCCATTGCGCGTTCCACAGGTGGCCTTCGGCGTCGACGATGGCACCGTCCGGCTCGGCGCTGGCATGGTCCAGTTCGGCGAACACGCGGCTGTTGGCAGTATGCGCGGTATCCGGGTCGTAGTCGCAGCACAGGATGCGCGGCTGCACCGAGTCGCAGTAGTACAGGGTGCGGCCGTCGGCGCTGAAGCAGATCGCGTTGGGGATGGCCACGCCCGGCAGCGGCAGGCGGCGCAGGCCGTGGCGTGCCGACCACTGGTAGAAGCTGCCGACCGGCGCCTGGTCCTCGCGCTCGCTCATGGTGCCGAACACGAAGTTGCCGTGGCGGTCGGCGCGGCCATCGTTGCTGCGGGTGTCGTCGCGTTCCGGCTCCACGTCCGCCAGGTGCTGCAGCGGCAGTGCGCTGTCGGTCTCGGCCGCGGCATCCGGATCGGCGACGTACACGCCCTTGGCCAGCGCCAGCAGCAGGCGACCGTCGTCGAACAGGCCCAGGCAGCCGGGGCGGTCGGGCAGGTCCCAATGACGGCTGACGTTGCTGGACGGATCGTGGCGCCACAGGCGGCGGCCGCTGATGTCGACCCAGAACAGCACGCCGCGGCGTTCGCACCACAGCATGCCTTCGCCATGCGCACAGCGGCTGTCCACCGCCAGCGTGGCGGTGTGGCGGGGCGGATTGGACACGCTCATCGGCTCACCACTCGGCGATGCTGCCGTCGGCGTGACGCCAGATGGGGTTGTGCCAGTCGGGTGGGTTGGCGTTGGCATGGCGCAGGCGCTCCTCGTCGATTTCCACGCCGAGGCCCGGTTTGGGCAATGCGGCGATGCTGCCGCCATTGTCGCAGGCGAAGTCGTCCTTGTTGAGCACGTAGTCGAGCAGGTCGGCGCCTTCGTTGTAGTGGATGCCGATGCTCTGTTCCTGCAGCACCGCGTTGTGCGAGACGAAGTCCACCTGCAGGCAGGCGGCCAGCGCCACCGGGCCGAGCGGGCAGTGCGGCGCCAGGCCGACCTCGTAGGCCTCGGCCATGCTGGCGATCTTCAGGCATTCGGTGATGCCGCCGGCATGCGAGAGATCCGGCTGCAGCAGCGACAGGCCGCCGGCCTGCAGCACCGGCTTGAAGTCGAAGCGCGAGAACATGCGCTCGCCGGCCGCCAGCGGGATCGGCGTGGACGCGGCCAGCCGCGGGTAGTATTCGGCCTGCTCGGGCAGCACCGGCTCCTCGACGAACAGCGGCTTGAACGGCTCGAGTTCGCGCAGCAGCACGCGCGCCATCGGCGCGGCGACGCGGCCGTGGAAGTCGATGCCGAAGTCGATGGCGGTGCCGAACGCCTCGCGGATCTGCGCCACCTTGGCCACCGCGGCATCCACCGCGCGCGGGCCGTCGATCAGCTTCATTTCCTCGGTGCCGTTGAACTTGAAGGTGTCGAAGCCGAGGTCGCGGTAGCCCTGGATCTGGGCGATGGTCGCCGCCGGGCGGTCGCCGCCGACCCAGCGGTAGGTCTTCATGCGGTCGCGCACGCGCCCGCCGAGCAGTTCGTACACCGGCACGCCCAGCGCCTTGCCCTTGATGTCCCACAGCGCCTGGTCGATGCCGGCGATGGCGCTCATCAGGATCGGGCCGCCGCGGTAGAAGCCGCCGCGGTAGAGCATCTGCCAGATGTCGTTGATCCGCGCCGGATCCTTGCCGATCAGGCTGTCGCCGAGTTCGCGCACCGCGGCCTCGACGCTGCGCGCGCGGCCTTCGATGACCGGCTCGCCCCAGCCGGTGATGCCCTCGTCGGTCTCGATCTTCAGGAACAGCCAGCGCGGCGCGGCGTGGTAGGTGGTGAGGCGGACGATCTTCATGCGCGGTCCAGATAGGCGTGGCGGAAGGCGGCGGCGTGCGCCTGGGTCTGTGCGAGCGACTGCCCGGGGCGGTACAGCTCGCCGCCGATGCCGGCGCCGATCGCGCCCGCGCCGAGGTAGTCGTGCAGGGTCTCGGTGTTGACGCCGCCGACCACGAACAGCGGCACCTGCGCCGGCAGCACCGCGCGCAGCGCGCGCACGTGGCCGGGGCCGTAGGTGGCGGCGGGGAACAGCTTGAGCATCTGCGCGCCGGCATCCAGCGCGTCGAACGCCTCGGTGGCGGTGGCGAAGCCGGCCACCACCTGCAGGCCGCGCGCCACCGCGTGGCGGATCACCGGCGGGCGGGTGTTGGGGGTGACGATGAAGCGTGCGCCGAGATCGGCCAGGGCGTCGACGTCGCCGATCTGCAGCACGGTGCCGCCGCCGATCCAGCAGCGCTGCCCGAACGCCTGCGCGGCCGGGCCGATGCTGTCGGCCCAGCGCGGCGAGTTGAGCGGGATCTCGATCGCGTCGTAGCCGGCATCGGCCAGCGCCCCGACGTGCGCCAGCGCGTCCTCGGGGGTGAGACCGCGCAGGATCGCGATCAGCGGGAGTCGGAACGGGGAAGCGGCGGACATCGGGATACCTGGCGGAAACGACGGTGACGGAGGCGCCCGGCCAGCGCGACGCCGCGGCGGGACCGGAGGCGGGAGGCCACGGTCCGCGCCCGTGCGTCGGCGCGCTGGCGCAACCCGGCGGCATCCGCCGCGGCAGGCCGGTGCCCGACGAACGGCGACGCCGGCGGGGGCGCGATGGACCGTAGCCTGCGCGCGTGAGCTATGCTCTGCAAATGAAATTTTAGGCATATTCTATTCCGCCGCCGAATAGGCGGTTTCGCCTTCCAGGACGCCTGCCCACGATGAATGCTTCCGCCAATCCCTGGTTCAACGCCGCGCGCCTGAAGACCCGTCACCTGTTGCTGCTGCTGCAGTTGCACGAGCACCGTTCGGTGCTGCGCGCCGCCGAGGCGGCCAGCATGACCCAGCCGGCGGCGTCCAAGCTGCTGGCGGAAATGGAGGACCTGCTGGGCGTGAAGCTGTTCGAGCGCCACGCGCGCGGGGTCGAGCCGACCTGGTACGGGCAGGTGCTGATCCGCCGCGCGCGCGCGGCGATGTCCGAGATCGGCCGTGCGCAGGAAGAGATCGCGGCGCTGTGCGAAGGGCGCATGGGCCAGGTCTCGATCGGCACCGTGGTCAATCCGGGCACCAATCTGGTGCCGCAGGCGATCGCCGAGGTCAAGCGCGAGTTCCCCGGCATCCTGGTGCGGGTGGAGATGGACTACAGCCGGCCGTTGGTGGCCAAGCTGCTCGACGGCCAGCTCGACATCGTGATCGGGCGCATCCTCGGGCCCTATGGCGCCGAGGCGCTGGAGTTCGAGCCGCTGGCCGACGAGCCGCACTCGGTGATCGCCCGCGCCGGCCACCCGCTGTCCACCCGCGCCGACCTGCGCCATGCCGACCTGGCCCGCTACGGCTGGGTGCTGCCGCCGGCCGACAGCGTGCTGCGCGCGCGCCTGGACGCGATGTTCCTGGAGCATGCGGTGCCGGCGCCGCAGAATGTCATCGAGACCTCGTCGCTGCCGGTGATGACCAGCCTGCTGCGCGGCAGCGACCTGCTCGCCGCGCTGCCGGCCGAGGCGGTGGCGCCGTACGTACAGGCCAAGCTGCTGACGGTGTTGCCGATCACGCTGGGCGTGCGCATGGAATCGTTCGGCATCGTGCGCCGCCGCGATTATCTGTTGCCGCCGGGCGCCGAGCGCGTGTTGCTGGCGCTGCGTAATGCCGCCAAGCGGCTGTATCCCGAACGCGCGGCGAACCTGTGAGTGTCGCCACTGGCGTTGCCATGCCGCGCGTGGACGATTTCGTAGACATGCCGTGGTGTGCATCCCGCTAGTCTGGAATCGCATAGCTGGGCGTGAAATTTTCATTTGCGTCACGCGAAGTGCATTTCTAGTCTCGGCCGATCGCGGTCGCGACGCGCTTGCCTGACAGCAGCAGCGCCACCCGATACGGCAGAGGCTTTGGCCATGCCGTCACAACTCGCAGGACGGCGCCCTGGCGCGACCGTCACCCGTGTCTGTGTGCATGTCTCCTGGGAGGGAAACAGCATGGCATCGCAGCATCCCCGTGGTCCGGCCTGGCCGACCGCAGCGTCGCGCCGTCCCCGCGTTTTGCCGTATTCGCTCATCGCGCTGAGCATCGGCGTCTTGCTCAGCGCACAGGCGTTGGCGCAGGAGGCTGAACCTGCCGCCAAACAGCCTGCCGCCAAGAAGAGCGATCCGGTCCAGCTCGATGCGGTCGAGGTCAAGGGCGTGCGGGCGAGCCTGATCAAGTCGCAGTCGATCAAGCACGACGCCGAGCAGATCGTCGACGCGGTCAGCGCCGAGGATATCGGCGCGCTGCCGGATCGCAGCGTCACCGAGACCCTGCAGCGGGTCAGCGGCGTGACCATCGATCACTTCATGGCGCGCAACGACCCGGACCACTTCTCGGCCGAAGGCAGCGGGGTGATGATCCGCGGCATGACCCAGGTGCGCGGCGAACTCAACGGCCGCGACAGCTTCAGTGCCGCCAGCGGGCGCGGACTCAGCTTCGAGGACGTGCCGGCCGAACTGATGGCCGGCGTGGACGTGTACAAGAATCCCTCGGCGGAGATCATCGAAGGCGGCCTCGGCGGCACGGTCAACCTGCGCACGCGCATGCCGTTCGACCAACCGGGCCGGGTGATTGGCTTCACCGCCGACGTCAACTACGGCGACCTGAGCAAGACCTACAAGCCGTCGGGCTCGTTCCTGTTCAGCGATCGCTGGAACACCGGCCTGGGCGAGATGGGCTTCATGCTCGATGTGGCGCATTCGGAACTGGCCACGCGCAGCGACGGTATCCAGGTCGAACCGTTCGTGCGCCGCACCGATCCCGCGTTGCTGGCCGGCACCAGTTTCGACAAAGTCTACGTGCCAGGTGGCGTCAACTGGCGGCAACTGGAGTTCGAACGCAAGCGCAAGGGCGTGGCGGCCGCCTTCCAGTGGCGGCCCAGCGACGCCACCGACCTCTACGTGCAATACCTGCGCTCGTCCTACGACATGAACTGGCAGGAGCGCGCGGCGTTCTTCAACGACGACACCAATGCGATCGCGCCGGCGCCGGGCACCACCTTCACCTACGACGACGCAGGCCGTTTCGTCAGCGGCTCGCCGGTGTCCAGTTCCTGGCGCGGCAACGTCACCGGCAACGACGGCGTGCGCTTCTACACCGACAACCGCTACGCCCGGCAGAGCACCACCACCTCCGATCTGTCCGGCGGCTTCACCCACAAGCTCACCAGCAACCTCACCGTGCGCGGCGACATGCAACTGGTGCAGTCGCAGAGCGATACCCTGGACTTCACCCTGTTCAGCTCGATCTATCTGCCGGGCCTGACCTTCGACCTCAGCGGCAAGTACCCTGCGGTGACCCTGGCCGACCCGAGCTACACCGCCGACCCCTCCAACTACTTCTGGAGTGCGGCGATGGATCACCTGGCCAAGAACCGCGGCCGCGAGCTGGCCACGCGCTTCGACCTGGAGTACAGCTACGACGACAACCCGTGGCTGCGCACCTTCCGTGCCGGCATCCGCGCCACCGACCGCACCCAGACCAACAAGAATTCCGGCTACAACTGGGGCGTGATCAGCGACAACTGGGCGACCATCCCCGGCACCGCCACCGGCCTTGCCGACCTGGCCAGCTACATGACCGCGTCCTCGTCGCTGTATTCCTTTTCGAACCTGCTGCGCGGCAATGTGCGCGTGCCCAACAACCTGTATTTCCCGCGCAACAGCGCGGTCAAGGACTACGCCGGCACCTCGGCGCTGATCGAGCAGATCGTCGCGCTGCGCGGTTATGGCTGGGCGCCGGACCAGTATCAGTTGCAGGACACCAACCGCCAGTTCGAGCGCACCCAGGCCGCGTACATGGTGATGTACTTCGGCAACGACACTGCGCTGGGCGTGCCGGTGGACGGCAACATCGGCGTGCGCGTGGTGCAGACCAGGACCGAGGCCTCGGGCTACGGCCAGTATCCGGACCTGTCCGCCACCTCGGCCTCGGACGCGCTCAAGGCCCAGTACTACGGACAGTACTTCCCGAACGACGCGCGCGGCAGCTACACCGACGTGCTGCCGAGCCTGAACCTGCGCTTCAAGTTCTCCGATGCGCTGCAGTTGCGCCTTGCCGCGTCCAAGGCGATGGCGCGGCCGGACTACACCCAGTTGCAGCCATATCTGCTGCTCACCGCCACCGTCAACGACGACGGCTCGCTGAAGGATTGGACCGGCTCCGCCGGCAACCCCAACCTCAAGCCGATGAAGGCCGACCAGTACGACGCCGCGCTGGAGTGGTACTTCGACAGCAGCGACATGATGTACGTGACGCTGTTCTACAAGAGCGTCAAGGACTATTTCTCCAACCAGACCGTCACCGAGAACTACGGCGGTCAGGACTTCCTGGTGACGCGTCCGTACAACATGGACAAGGGCCGCATCCGCGGCTTCGAGTACGGCTACACGCAGTTCTTCGATTCGCTGCCGGGCTGGATGAGCGGCTTCGGCGTCAATGCCAACTTCACCTTCGTCGACAGCAGCGGCGGCGTGAACACCGCCACCGATCCCTACACCAAGACCACCGTCACCGGCGTGGCGCTGCCGCTGGAAGGGCTGTCGCGGCGCAGCTACAACCTTGCCGGCATCTACGAAAAGGGCCCGCTGTCGGTGCGCCTGGCCTACAACTGGCGCTCGCGCTACCTGCTGACCGCCAGCGACGTGTCGACCAAGCTGCCGACCTGGTCGGACGACTACGGCCAGCTCGACGGCTCGGTGTTCTATCGGTTCACGCCGCACCTGCAACTGGGCATCCAGGCCAACAACATCACCAACGCGGAGACCAAGGTGCTGATGGGGCCGACCTCCTACAGCGATGGCGAGGTCGACCGGCATCTGTACACGCGCAGCTGGTTCGTCAACGATCGTCGCTACTCGCTGGTGCTGCGCGCCAACTGGTAGGCGCGCGGCCGTCTCCGGCGCGCGGTCCGCCTGAGGCGAGGCGGGTGGCTGCCGCCGGCTTTTCCTCCCGACGCAGGAACCGCTCATGGCAAGACCGCTGCATCCCACCGTTCGCCTGGCGCTGCTGGCGCTGGCGTTCGCGTCATGGCCAGCCGCGGCGGAACTGCAACTGCCATTGCTGTTCGCCGACGGCGCCGTCCTGCAGCGCGATGCGCCGATCCCGGTGTGGGGCTGGGCCGCGCCTGGCGCACGCATCCAGGCGCGCCTGGACGGTGCCAGCGCCAGTGCGGTCGCAGGCCGCGATGGCCGCTGGCAACTGCAGTTGCAGGCGCATGCGGCCGGTGGCCCGTACGTGCTGGACGTGCAGGGCGACGGCAGCCAGCGCCGCATTGGTGATGTGCTGATCGGCGACGTGTGGCTGGCCAGCGGCCAGTCCAACATGGAGTGGCCGCTGGCGCAGGCACGCGACGGCGCACGCGAAGTGGCGGCGGCAGCGGATCCGCAACTGCGCAACTTCAAGGTGCCCAAGGCGTGGGCGGTGCAGCCACAGCCGCGTCTGCCCGGCGGCAGTTGGGTCGCGGCCACGCCGGCCACTGCCGGCGCGTTCTCGGCTGTGGCGTATTTCTTCGCGCGCGAGCTGCGCCAGCGCACCGGCGTGCCGATCGGCATCATCGACAGCACCTGGGGCGGCAGCGCGATCGAGGCCTGGATGGACGCGGCCTCGCCGGGCGTGGACGCGGCGCAGGTGCGCACGCGCATCGCGCAGATGCAGGCCAAGGACGCACAGGACCTGGGCGAGACCCGGAAGCGCCTGGCGCGCTGGCCACACCCGACCACCGCGGATGCGGATGCCGGCTGGGCCGCCGCCGATCTGGACGACCGCGACTGGGACCGCCAGCCGCTGCCGGGGCTGTGGGAACAGCATGGCTACGTCGGCATGGACGGCGTCGCCTGGTATCGCAGCAGCTTCACCCTGAGCGCGGCCGAGGCCAAGACCGGCGCCGTCGTGGGGATCGGGCCGGCGGACGATGCCGACACCACCTACGTCAACGGCGTGGAGGTCGGCCACACCGAAGGGCGCTACACCGAACCGCGCCGCTACCGCGTGCCGCCGGCAGCGCTGCGCGCCGGCGTCAACCATATCGCGATCCGCATCCTGGATACCGGCGGCTTCGGCGGCATTCCCGGCGATGCGGCGGCGTTCTTCGTGCAGCCCGACGGCGGCCAGCCGCGCTCGCTGGCCGGCGACTGGCAGTTCCGCCCGGGCAAGGTGACGTTGGCCGCCAACGACGACAAGAACCAGGTGCCGACGCTGCTGTACAACGCGATGATCCACCCCTTGCAGCCGTTTCCGGTCAAGGGCGTGATCTGGTACCAGGGCGAGAGCAACGCCTACCCGTATGGCGCGCTGCGCTACCGCGAGCAGTTCGCCTCGCTGATCGGGCGCTGGCGGCAGGAGCGCGGGCAGCCGCAGTTGCCGTTCCTGTGGGTGCAGTTGGCCAACTGGAAGGCCGGCAACGACCAGGGTGACCTGAGTCCGTGGACGCAGCTGCGCGAATCGCAGACCAGGACGCTGTCGCTGCCGGCCACCGGGCAGGCGGTGACCATCGACGTCGGCACGCCGGACAACATCCATCCCCCCAACAAACAGGACGTGGGGCATCGCCTGGCGCTGGTCGCACGCCACGTCGCCTACGGCGAAACCCTGGTCTACAGCGCGCCGATGTTCGCGCGCGCCACGTTCGCCGATGGCCAGGCGCGGGTGATGTTCGACCCGATGGGCAGCACCCTGGCGGTGCGTGGCGGCGGCACTGTGGTGCGTGGCTTCGTCCTGGCCGGCGCCGATCGCCGCTTCCATCCGGCGCAGGCACGGATCGAGGGCGACCAGGTGGTGGTCCGCAGCGACGCGGTACCGCAGCCGCAGGCGCTGCGCTACGCGTGGAGCGAAAACCCCGAGGACGCCAACCTGGTCAACCGCGAGCAGTTGCCGGTGGGCCCGTTCCGCAGCGACGACTGGTGAGGCAGGGCACTGGCCGCATGCGAAGAACCGAATCGCTGTCGCGCGCGTTGCGCACCGCATGGTGGCTGCCTGTCCTGCTGTCGCTGCTGCTGAGCGCCTGCCAGGCCGCGCCGGATGAACCGTCGGGTGGTGCGCACACGCCCGCTGCCGCGACATCGGCGCCGGCCCAGGCACCGGTCCCGCGCCTGGTGAGCACCGACGGTCGGCATGCCTTGTTGGTCGACGGCGCACCGTTCCTGATCCTCGGCGCGCAGGTCAACAACTCCAGCAATTATCGGGCGGCGCTGGCGCAGGTGTGGCCGGCGATCCGCGCGCTGGGGCCGAACACGGTGCAGGTGCCGATCGCTTGGGAACAGGTGGAACCGGAAGAGGGCCGCTTCGATTTCTCCTTCGTCGACACACTGCTGGCGCAAGCGCGCGCGCAGCGGGTGCGGCTGGTGCTGCTGTGGTTCGGCACCTGGAAGAACAACGGCCCCAACTACGCGCCGCACTGGGTCAAGACCGACGATGCGCGCTTCCCGCGCGTGGTCACGCGCGACGGGCGACGCCTGGGTTCGCTGTCGCCGCTGGCGCCGGCCACGCTGCAGGCCGACCGCACCGTCTTCGTTGCCTTCATGCGGCATCTGCGCCAGGCCGATCCGCAGCGCACCGTGATCATGGTGCAGGCCGAGAACGAGCCCGGCACCTACGGCAGTGCGCGCGATTTCTCGCCGATGGCGCAGCGCGTGTTCGACGGCCCGGTGCCGCAGGCATTGCTGCAGCGGCTCGGCAAGTCGCCGGGCAGCTGGGCGCAGGTGTTCGGCGCCGATGCCGACGAGATCTTCCACGCCTGGCACATCGCGCACTTCATCGACCGTATCGCCGAGGCCGGCAAGGCCGCGTATCCCTTGCCGATCTACGTCAATGCGGCGTTGCGCGGCCCGTTCAATCCGGGCCAGCCCGGGCAGTACGCCAGCGGCGGCCCCACCGACAACGTGCTCGACGTGTGGAAGGCGGCGGCGCCGCACATCGACCTGCTGGCGCCGGACATCTACATGCCCGAGTACACGCTGTACACCACGGTGCTGCAGCGCTACGCACGCCCCGACAACGCGCTGTTCGTCGCCGAGACCGGCAACCGCCCCGAGTACGCGCGCTACCTGTTTCCGGCGCTGGGCCACGACGGCATCGGCTGGTCGACCTTCGGCATCGACTACAGCGGCTACTCCAACTATCCGCTCGGCGCCAAGCGCGTGGACGCACAGGCACTGGCGCCGTTCGCGCTGGGCTATCGCGCGGTGGGTATGGGCATGCGCGTGTTCGCCCGCGCCGCGGCCGCCGGCAGGCTGCACGGCACCGCCGAGGCACCGGGCCAAGCGGTGCAGGAACTGCCGCTCAACGCGCGCTGGAGCGCCACCGTCGCCTACGGCGTGCCGCAGTTCTGGTTCCAGGGCGAGCCGCCCGGCAATCCCGCGCCGATCGGCGCGGCGCTGATCGCCGAACTCGGCCCGGACACCTTCCTGATCACCGCCCAGCATGCACGGGTGACCCTGCACCCAGCCAGCGCCGCGACCGCCAACATGCTCTACGACCGGGTCGAGGAGGGCGTGTACGAGGGCGAACAGTGGCGGTTCCGGCGCAACTGGAACGGCGACCAGACCGATTACGGGCTCAACTTTTCCGACGTGCCGCAATTGCTGCGCGTCACCCTGGCGACCTATTGACAACGCGGCGGCGCCAGACGCGCCGTGCCGCGTGACTTTCCAAGGGAGTGAACATGCACCACGCCAACCGTTGCCTGCCGCCTTCGTTGCCACGCCTGTTGGCGCTGGCGTTGCTCGCGGTCGCCGCGTCCGCCGCCGCGCAGCAGGTGACCCGCGATGCCGATGGCGTCACCGTGCATCCCAGCGCCAAGGGCGCGGCGCCGGTGCGCCTGCAGGTGATCGACCGCGGCATCGTCCGGGTCAGCGCCGATCCCATCGGTGCGTTCCAGCGCACACCCAGCCTGATGCGGGTGCCGGTGCAGGGCGACACCCGCTTTACGCTGGAGCAGCGCGGCGACACGGTGCAGCTCAAGACCGCGCGGATGACCGCGCAGGTGTCCACCGTCGACGGCCATGTCGGCTTCACCGATGCGCAGGGCACGCCGCTGCTGGCGGAAGTGGCGGGCGGGCGCAGCTTCGCGCCGTTGCAGGTCGAGGGCCGCCACTACCTGAGCGTGCGCCAGCGCTTCGTCTCGCCGCCCGACGAGGCCTTCTACGGGTTCGGCCAGCACCAGCAGGGCTGGATGAACCAGAAGGGCCACGACATCGAGCTGCTGCAGAGCAATCTCGACATGGCGGTGCCGTACCTCGTGTCCAGCCGCCACTACGGCATCCTGTGGGACAACAACGCGATCACCCGCTTCGGCGATCCGCGCGGGCTGCAGCCGCTGCCGGCGACACTGCGCCTGTACGACGCGCACGGCAAGCCCGGCGCGCTGACCGCGCACTACGCGATCGACGGCAAGCCTGTGCTGGAGCGTCGCGAAGCCGACATCGACTATCAGTACATCAAGGACCTGGCGAAATTCCCCGCCGCGGCCAAGCCCGGCGACAAGCGCCGCATACAGGTGCGCTGGGAAGGCCAG
Organism: Xanthomonas sp. D-109; assembly: GCF_017746095.1. Lineage (NCBI taxonomy): Bacteria > Pseudomonadati > Pseudomonadota > Gammaproteobacteria > Lysobacterales > Lysobacteraceae > Xanthomonas > Xanthomonas sp. D-109. The sequence goes on along the minus strand of NZ_JAGHWV010000011.1, from coordinate 93,174 downwards.
ATCGAGGCCGAGCGCGGCGGCACGCATACCTTCTCGCTCTACGCCAGCGAGTACGCCAGGCTGTGGGTCGACGGCAAGCTGCTGGTCGACCGCTGGCGGCAGAACTGGAACCCCTGGCACCACGAATTCGCGCTGCAGCTGCAGCCCGGCCAGCGGCATACCCTCAAGGTCGAATGGGACCTGATCGATCCCAGCTACATCGCGCTGCTGCATCGCGACCCGCTGCCGGCGGCCGAAGCCGGCGACCTGTCGCTGTGGTCCGAAGCGGGGCAGATGATCGACTACTATGTCGTCGCCGGCGACAACGCCGACCAGGTCATCGCCGGCTACCGCACGCTGACCGGCAAGGCCGTGTTGCTGCCGAAGTGGGCCTACGGCTTCTGGCAGAGCCGCGAGCGCTACAAGACCCAGGACGAACTGCTCGGCGCGCTGGCCGAGTACCGCCGCCGGCAGTTGCCGATCGACAACATCGTGCTCGACTGGTCGTATTGGCCGGAGAACGCCTGGGGCTCGCACGATTTCGACCGCGCGCGCTTTCCCGACCCGGACGGCATGGTCAAGGCGGTGCACGCCAGCCACGCGCAACTGATGATCTCGGTCTGGCCGAAGTTCTACCCGAGCACCGCCCACTACAAGGAACTGGACGCGGCCGGGCACATCTACCGGCGCAACGTCGAGGTGGGCGAACTGGACTGGATCGGCAAGGGCTACACCAACGCGTTCTACGACCCGTATGCGGCCGATGCGCAGGCGATCTACTGGCGGCAGATCGACGAGACGCTCAACCGCAAGGGCATCGATGCCTGGTGGCTGGATGCCGACGAGCCCGACGTGCATTCCAACCTGGACATCGCCGAGCGCAAGGCGCGCACCACGCCGACCGCGCTGGGGCCGTCCACCGAGTTCTTCAATTCCTATCCGTTGCCCCACACCCACGGCGTCTATGCCGGCGACCGCGCCGCCGACGGCAAGCGCGTGTTCATCCTCTCGCGCAAGGGCTACGCCGGCATCCAGCGCAACGCCGTGGCGGTGTGGAGTGGCGACATCGCCTCGCGCTGGGAGGACATGCGCGAGCAGATCTCCGCCGGCGTCAACCTGTCGATGTCGGGCCTGCCGAACTGGACCTTCGATATCGGCGGCTTCGCCGTGGAGAAGCGCTACGAAACCCAGGACCCGGCGCACCTGCCCGAGTGGCGCGAACTCAACACACGCTGGTTCCAGTTCGGCGCCTTCGTGCCGCTGTTCCGCTCGCACGGCCAGTTCCCGTATCGCGAGATCTGGAACATCGCGCCGGAAGGCACGCCGTACTACGCCAGCATGGCCTACTACAGCCGCCTGCGTTATGCGCTGCTGCCCTACATCTACACGCTCGCCGGCGACACCTATCACCACGACGGGGTGATGATGCGCGGCCTGCAGATGGACTTCCCGCACGACCCCAAGGTCGCCGACATCGACGACGAGTACCTGTTTGGCCCGGCGTTCCTGGTCGCGCCGGTGACCCGCTTCGGTGCGACCTCGCGCAAGGTCTACCTGCCGGCGGGCACCGACTGGATCGACTTCAACAGTGGCGCGCGCCATGCCGGCGGCCAGACCATCGACGCCGCCGCGCCGCTGCAGCGCATGCCGCTGTTCGTGCGCGCCGGCGCCATCGTGCCGATGACCCGCGTGCAGCAGTACGTCGACCAGATCCCGGATGCGCCGCTGACCGTGGTGGTCTACACCGGCGCCGACGGCCGCTTCTCGCTGTACGAGGACGACGGCACCGGCTATGGCTACGAGAAGGGCGAGTTCAGCCGCATCCCGCTGCAGTGGGACCAGGCCAGGGGCGTGCTGCGCATCGGTGCGCGCGAGGGTCGCTGGCCGGGCATGCAGGACCGGCGCACCATCCATGTGCGCTTCGTCGATGGTCCACGCGACGATGCCGGCGCGCTCGAACCCGCCGCCGACGCCAGCGTGGAGTACCGCGGCCAGTCCCTGGAGGTGCCGCGCAAGGGGACCGGCCATGCCGTCGCGGCGCGGGCCGGATGAGCCTGGCGCGAGGCGCGAGATGTCGCCAACGTCGGTTGCCACGTGCTGGCGGTCGTGGCGTGCTGGCTGGTTTGCGATGCAACGAAACATGCGCGCTACGCCCTTACCCTCATCCGCCCCTGCGGGGCACCTTCCCCCGAAAAAGTGGGCCATGGTCCCGATGGGAGAAGGGAAGCATGTTCGCTGGCGCAGGCACGATCGTGACGGTGGCAACGAAGCAGCCGCGGTGCGCTTTAGCCCCTCTCCCCTCGGGAGAGGGGTTGGGGTGAGGGCAGGGAGCGAAGCCTCGTGCCAATACGCAGTGCAAGCCACAACATGAGGCGTGCTACGCCCGGACCCTCATCCGCCCCTGCGGGGCACCTTCCCCCGAAAAAGGGGGCCATGGTCCCGATGGGAGAAGGGAAGCATGTTCGCTGGCGCAGGCACGATCGTGACGGTGGCAACGAAGCAGCCGCGGTGCGCTTGAGCCCCTCTCCCCCCGGGAGAGGGGTTGGGGTGAGGGTACGGAGCGCAGCGCTTCATCCGCTCCTTGGGGTACTTCCCCCGAAGAGGGCCATGGTCCATGGGGAGAAGGGATGCATCGAATGCGCAACGGTGCAACATGCGCACGCCTTGCGCGCAGGTTTGATGCAGCGCATCAAGATGGTGCCGTGTGTAGACATATCCTGCGCAGAGTCGAGACCGCGCCAGTCGCCAGCGTGTCGCGCATGCGACGGGCCATCACTGCATGCAATGACATCCGTTGGCTCGATCCGTGTCCTGCTTCTGCATGCGTTGACTATGAATTGGCTGCAAGGCGACAGGATCCATTGCGTGCGCACGCCATCGCTCGGGCCGCCCTGGCAGAGCGCGACGCGCAGCGTCATCATGCGCCGCTGCGTGATGCGTACGGTGCGCACTACACTCGGCGTCACGGCGGGCGGTCCCCGCACGCCGGCCTTTCTCCTGGAGCGATGATGGAACTGGGTGTGTGCACGATGTGGCGGGTAGGGCAATGAGTCTGTACATCGGCCTGGACGTGGGCACGCAGAGCGTCAAGCTGCTCGCCTACGATGCCGACAGCCGGCAGGTGGTGGCCACCCACGGCCACGCGCTGGACCTGATCAGCCGCGAAGACGGCACCCGCGAGCAGCAGGCGCAGTGGTGGATCGACGGCATCGTCGCCTGCTTCGCCGCACTCAGCGCCGAACAGCGGGCGCAGGTGCGGGCCATCGCGGTGTCCGGGCAGCAGCACGGCTTCGTGCCGCTGGATGCGCAGGGCCAGGTCACCGCGCCGGTGAAGCTGTGGTGCGACACCAGCACCCAGCGCGAGTGCGAGGAGATCATGGATGCGGTCGGCGGCGCGCAGCGCTGCGTGGAACTGGCCGGCAACCCGATCCTGGCCGGCTACACCGCCTCCAAGCTGCCGTGGACGCGCAAGCATCGCCCCGATGCGTACGCGGCGATGACGACGGTGCTGCTGCCCCACGACTACGTCAACTTCTGGCTCACCGGCGAGCGCTATGCCGAAGTCGGCGACGCCTCCGGCAGCGGCTGGCTGGACGTGCGCACCCGGCAATGGTCGGCGCCGCTGCTGCAGGCGATCGATCCGCAGCGCGACCTGGCCGCGGCGCTGCCGCCGTTGGTGCCGACCGAAAGCAGCTTCCCCTTGTCCGCCGCCGCAGCGCAGACGCTGGGCCTGCCGCGCGAGGTGCGCGTGGCCACCGGCGGCGGCGACAACATGATGGCGGCGATCGGCACCGGCAACGTGGTGCCGGGACGCCTGAGCATGAGCCTGGGTACCTCCGGCACGCTGTTCGCCTACGCCGAACGCCCGGTGGTGGACCCGGACGCACGCTGGGCCGCGTTCTGCTCCTCCAGCGGCGGTTGGCTGCCGCTGATCTGCACCATGAACTGCACGGTCGCCACCGAGACCATCGCGCGCCTGTTCGGCATCAAGACCGGGCAGGGCGAGGCCTTGCTCGCCGCCACCGCGCCCGGTGCGGACGGATTGGTGCTGCTGCCGTTCTTCAACGGCGAACGCACCCCGAACCTGCCGGCCGCGCGCGGCTGCCTGACCGGCATGGACCTGCACAACACCACGCCGGCGCATTTCTATCGCGCGGCGATGGAGGGCGCCAGCTACAGCCTGCGCAACGGCTTCGACGCCTTCGTCGACGCCGGGCTGCAGTTCGATGCCATCTCCCTCACCGGCGGCGGCAGCAACAGCGCCGGCTGGCGCCAGCTCATCGCCGACCTGTTCGGGCTGCCGGTGCACGTGCCGGCGCAGGCCGAGGGCGCGGCATTCGGTGCCGCGCTGCAGGCGCTGTGGGCCGACGGCTGGGCGCAGGGCGAGCGCGCCAGCCTGGCCGAGGTGGTGCTGCAGCACCAGCAGGACGACCCAGCGCGGTCCGCGCAGCCGGATGCGCAACGCGGTGCGCAGTACCAGGCGCACTACCAGAGCTTCCAGCGGCATCTGCAGGCCATCGGCCCACTGTACGCCGCGTGATTCCCTTTCCCCCGCAACGCACCAGGACTTCGTGATGAGCACTTCCGTCTACACCGGCGCCAAGGAATATTTCCCGGGCATCGGCCGCATTCCGTTCGAAGGCAAGGCCTCGGACAATCCGCTGGCGTTCAAGGTCTACGACGCCGGCAAGCGCATCGGCGACAAGACCATGGCCGAGCACCTGCGCTTCGCCGTGGCCTACTGGCACAGCTTCTGCGGCAACGGCGCCGATCCGTTCGGCCCCGGCACCCGCGCCTATCCCTGGGACGCCGGCAGCGATGCGCTGGGCCGTGCCGAGGCCAAGGCCGACGCCGCGTTCGAGTTCTTCACCAAGCTTGGCGTGCCGTACTACTGCTTCCACGACGTGGACCTGGCGCCGGACGCCGAGGACATCGGCCAGTACGAAAAGAACCTCAGGCACATGGTCGGCATCGCCAGGCAGCGCCAGGCCGACACCGGGGTCAAGCTGCTGTGGGGCACCGCCAACCTGTTCTCGCACCCGCGCTACATGAACGGTGCGGCGACCAATCCGGACTTCGACGTGGTCGCGCGCGCGGCGGTGCAGGTCAAGGCGGCGCTGGAGGCCACCGTGGAACTGGGCGGCGAGAACTACGTGTTCTGGGGCGGCCGCGAAGGCTATGCCTGCCTGCACAACACGCAGATGCGACGCGAGCAGGAGCACCTGGCGCGGTTTTTGACCCTGGCCCGAGACTACGGGCGCAGCATCGGCTTCAAGGGCAATTTCCTGATCGAGCCCAAGCCGATGGAGCCGATGAAGCACCAGTACGACTTCGACAGCGCCACCGTGGTCGGCTTCCTGCGCCAGCACGGCCTGGACCAGGACTTCAAGCTCAACATCGAGGCCAACCACGCCACCCTGTCCGGGCACGGCTTCGAACACGACCTGCAGGTGGCCAGCGACGCCGGCCTGCTCGGCAGCATCGACGCCAACCGCGGCAATCCGCAGAACGGCTGGGACACCGACCAGTTCCCGGTCGACCTGTACGACACCGTGGGTGCGATGCTGGTGGTGCTTCGGCAGGGCGGGCTGGCCCCGGGCGGACTCAACTTCGACGCCAAGCTGCGCCGCGAGTCGTCCGATCCGCAGGACCTGTTCATCGCCCACATCGGCGGCATGGACGCGTTCGCGCGCGGTCTCGAAGTCGCCCACGCGCTGCTCACCGCCTCGCCGCTGGAGCAGTGGCGCCGCGAGCGCTACGCCAGCTTCGACAGCGGCGCTGGCGCGGCCTTCGCCGCCGGCAACAGCACGCTGGCCGACTTGGCCGCGCACGCCGCGCAGGCCGGCGAGCCGACCCAGCGCAGCGGTCGCCAGGAAGCCTACGAGAACCTGATCAACCAGTACCTGCTGCGCTGAACCGGTGCGCGGCGGCGGCCCGGTGCCGCCGCCGCGCACGCTCTTTCCCGCGCGCCGGCCGTCTTCCTCTTGCACGCCACCAGGTGAACCCATGTCCAGTGTTCCGATCGATCGCCACGCCGACGCCGGCGAGAACACCCGCCTCATCATCCTGATCAGTTGCGTCGCCACCATCGGCGGCTTCCTGTTCGGCTTCGACAGCGGGGTCATCAACGGCACCGTCGATGGCCTCAAGCAGACCTTCCAGTCCAGTTCCGCCGGCACCGGCTTCGAGGTCGCCTCGATGCTGCTGGGCTGCGCGTTCGGCGCGTTCCTGGCCGGTTCGCTGGCCGATCGCTGGGGCCGGCGCACGGTGCTGATCGTCTCGGCGGCGCTGTTCCTGCTGTCGGCGCTGGGCGCCGGCGCAGCGCACAACTCGGCGGTGTTCGTGCTGGCGCGGATGATGGGCGGGTTCGCGGTGGGCGCGGCCAGCGTGATGTCGCCGGCCTACATCGCCGAGGTCGCCTCGGCGCGCTACCGCGGGCGCCTAGCCACGGTGCAGCAGATCGCCATCATCGGCGGCCTGTTCTGCGCCTTCCTCAGCAACTACCTGCTGGCCAAGGCCGCCGGCGCGTCCACCGAGGCGCTGTGGCTGGGCCAGCCGGCCTGGCGCTGGATGTTCTGGATGCAGGCGCTGCCGTCCACCGCGTTCCTGCTGCTGTTACTGGCGATTCCGGAGAGCCCGCGCTTCCTGGTGGTGCAGGGCCGCCGCGAGCAGGCGCTGGCGGTGCTGACCCGGCTGTACGGCGCCGGCACCGCGCAGACCAAGCTGACCGAAATCTCCGCCTCGCTCTCGGCCGACCAGCACACGCCGCGGCTGTCCGACCTGGTCAGCAAGGTCACCGGCAAGGTCCGCCCGATCGTGTGGATCGGCATCGGCCTGGCCACCTTCCAGCAACTGGTCGGCATCAACGTGGTGTTCTACTACGGCGCGGTGCTGTGGCAGGCGGTGGGCTTCTCCGAGAGCGATGCGCTGTTGATCAACGTGCTGTCCGGCGCGTTGAGCATCGGCGCCTGCCTGGTCACGGTGGTGCTGATCGACCGGATCGGGCGCAAGCCGCTGTTGTGGATCGGCTCGGCCGGCATGGCGGTGTCGCTGGCGCTGGTCACCATCGCCTTCGCCAGCGCCTCGCTGGATGCGGCGGGCAAGCTGGCGCTGTCGCCTGGCATGGGCCGGCTGGCGCTGATCGCGGCCAACGTCTACGTGGTCTTCTTCAACATGTCCTGGGGCCCGGTGATGTGGGTGATGCTGGGCGAGATGTTCCCCAACCAGATCCGCGGCTCCGGGCTGGCGGTGGCCGGTGCGGCGCAGTGGATGTCCAACTTCGCCATCACCGTGACCTTCCCGATCCTGCTCGGCAGCATCGGCCTGGCCGGGGCCTACGGCATCTACACCGTCGCTGCGTTCCTGTCGGTGTTCTTCGTGCTGCGCTACGTGTACGAGACCAAGGGCAAGGAACTGGAGCAGATGCAGGGCTGAGGCCGATGCGCACGCGCGTGCTGCGCGCGTGCCGTGTCCGGATCGAGGTGTCTGCAGCGAGCGGCTGAAGGCATTGCCGGATCGGTGGCGGCGCTGCGCGTGCCGGACCCTCACCCCAACCCCTCTCCCGGTGGGAGAGGGGCTTTGGCCTCTCCCTTCTCCCACCGGGACCATGGCCCCCTTTTCGGGGGAAGGTGCCCCGCAGGGGCGGATGAGGGTCCGGGCGAATCCTTGCGAGCAGGTCCGCGCAGCCCATAGACGTTCATTGATGTCCTCCCGGCGAGGGTGCCGGGCACTCCCAATGGCTGAGGTGTGCGATCGATGGTCCCGTCGGCGTGCATTTGTTGTGTTACTTTATAACAATAACTGCTCTGATCTTGCTTGCCTTCCCTCGCTCCCTTGCCGCTCCCGTCGATCCGATGAACCTGCAGATCCCCTCGCCATTGCCCGATGTCGCTACCGACGAACCGTCGCAGATCGCCGCACCCCTGAACTGGGTGGGCATGGACGGCATCGCGCTGCCGATCTGTCTGGAAATGGGCGAGGGCGCGCCTGCGGCATCCGTGCCGGCGCAGGCCGCGCTCGCCGTCGACCTGCCGTCGGCGCAGGTCAAGGGCATTCATATGTCGCGGCTGTACCGCCTTCTCGACGAGAGCGCGCAGCAGCCGCTGTCGCCGTCGCGGCTGTCGCAGTTGCTGCGGGCGATGGTGCACAGCCATGCCGATTGCGCCTCGACCGCGGCGCGGGTGTCGCTGCGGCTGGAGTTGCTGCGTCGCAGCCCGGCGCTGCGCAGTCCGGCGCTGGCCGGCTGGCGGGCGTATCCGCTGCGGATCGACGCCGAGCTGCGCGGCGGCGTGGTCCGCCTGGGGCTGGGTGTGGAGTTGTTGTATTCCTCGACCTGCCCATGCTCGGCGGCGCTGGCGCGGCAACTGCTCAGCGAGGCTTTCGTGCAGCAGCACGTGGACCAGGCCTCGGTCCCGCGCGAGGCGGTTGCGGACTGGCTGCTCCGGCACGGCAGCCATGCCACCCCGCATAGCCAGCGCAGCGTGGCCTCGGTGCGGGTCGGCGTGTCGGCCCGCGCGGTGCGCTTCGACGCCGAGGGAGTGATCGTGCTGGCCGAGCAGGCCCTGGCCACGCCGGTGCAGGCGGCGGTGCGCCGCGCCGACGAACAGGCGTTCGCGCGCCGCAACGGCGAGAACCTGATGTACGTGGAGGACGCCGCGCGGCGCCTGCAGCAGGCGCTGGGCACACGCTACGCCGACGTGCAGGTGCAGGTGCGGCATCTGGAGAGCCTGCATGCGCACGATGCGGTGGCAGAGACGGCGTCGGCGCCGGTTGCCATCGCGGCGGGGGCGGCGAGCCACTGACCCGTCGCGGGCAGGCCCTGCGGCGACCTGCCCATGGGTGCTGCCAGCTCCAGCGCGCCTGGGCGATCGCCGCGCTGGAGCGCCTGGGCGTTCTTCGAGACGCTGGCCGGTGCTTGCCTGCGCTTGATAGAGGGCGACCGGCGCCTGCGCCACCCGGGACGCGGCGTTGCCGATCGCCGGCCCCCAAACGCAAAAAACCCCGCCAAGGCGGGGTTTCTGCGGTGTCGCGCTGCAGGCGAGGCGAGGATGGCGCTCCCTAGGGGACTCGAACCCCTGTTTTAGCCTTGAGAGGGCCACGTCCTAACCACTAGACGAAGGGAGCGTTTGGTCGCGTCGATTGCAGCGCGCTAGTATATGGGTCTCGCCGCCCTTCGGCAATCCCGCAACCCGATACGGAAGCGCCATCATCAATCCGCCAGTTCCATCGCCATTCACCCTGCGCGCGATCCCGCGCGATCAGCACCCCATCTCGCGCAAGGACATCAGCCCCAACGCCCTGCGCGTGCTGTACCGGTTGCGCGAGGCCGGCTTCGGCGCGTACCTGGTCGGCGGCGCGGTCCGCGACCTGCTGGTCCAGGTGCAGCCCAAGGATTTCGACGTCGCCACCGACGCCACGCCCGAGCAGGTCAAGCAGTTGTTTCGCAACTGTCGCCTGATCGGCCGCCGCTTCCGCCTGGCGCACGTGGTCTACGGCCGCGAGATCATCGAGGTCGCCACCTTCCGCGCCAACGTCGACGACGGCAGCGGCGACCGCGAGGTGGACAACGGCCGCCTGGTCCGCGACAACGTCTACGGCAGCATCGAGGACGATGCGGTGCGCCGCGACTTCACCTGCAACGCCTTGTATTACGCCATCGAGGACTTCTCGGTGCGCGACTACACCGGCGGCTTCGAGGACGTGCAGGCGCGGCTGATGAAGCTGATCGGCGACCCCGAGCAGCGCTACCGCGAGGACCCGGTGCGCATGCTGCGCGCGGTGCGCCTGGCGGCCAAGCTCGATTTCGAGATCGAGGCCGGCACCGCCGAGCCGATCCCGCGCCTGGCCGGATTGCTGGCCGAGGCCGCGCCGGCGCGGCTGTTCGAGGAAGTGCTCAAGCTGTTCCTGTCCGGCCATGGCGTGGCCAGCTTCGAGGGCCTGGAGCGGCACGGCCTGCTCGCCGCGCTGTTCCCGGAGAGCGCGGCGGCGCTGCGCTCCAACCGCAGCGGCGCATTGCGGCGGATGCTGATCGAGGGCCTGCGCAACACCGACAACCGCGTCGCCAACGACGAGCCGGTGTCGCCGGCGTTCCTGTTCGCGCTGCTGCTGTGGCCGGCGTACTGCCGCGCGCTGATGACCCTGCAGAAGCAGGGCATGCAGATGGAGGAGGCGCAACGCCGCGCCGCCGACCGGGTGACCCTGCACCAACTGAGCACCGTGGCGCTGCCGCGGCGCTTCTCGCTGCCGATGCAGGAGATCTGGCTGCTGCAGTCGCGTTTCACCTCGCGCCAGCGCAAGCGGGTGATGCGCACGCTCTCGCATCCGCGCTTCCGCGCCGCGTTCGATTTCCTGATCGTGCGCCAGTCCGCCTCGGACGAGCATGCGGCCGACATCGCCTACTGGCGCGAGCTGCAGCAGCAGCCCGGCTATGCGCCGCCGCCGCGCGGCTTCGATCCGGAGGTGGACTACGCCGGCGACGAGCTGGCGTTCGCGCCGCCGGCCGACAGCGAAGAGACCCCCAAGCGCCGCCGGCGCCGGCGCCGCCGCCCGGACGCCGCCACGCCCGTCGAGTGAGCGCCGCGACACCGGCGCCGGTCCAGGCCTGCATCGGCCTGGGCGGCAACCTCGGCGACGCCGCGGCGACCCTGCGCGCGGCTCTGGCCGCGCTCGACACGCTGCCGCAGACCCGCCTGCTGCGCGCCTCGCAGCTGTACCGCAGCCCGGCCTGGGGCCGCGAGGACCAGCCGGACTTCATCAACGCCGCGGCGCTGGTGACCACCACCTTGTCGGCGCCGGACCTGCTGCAGGCGCTGCTGGACCTGGAACACCGCCACGGCCGCCAGCGCCTGCCCGGCGAACGCTGGGGCCCGCGCACCCTGGACCTGGACCTGCTGCTGTACGCACAGGCCGTGATCGACCTGCCCGGGCTGCAGGTGCCGCATCCGTTCCTGCACCAGCGCGCCTTCGTGCTGCTGCCGTTGGCCGAGATCGCCGCCGACGTGGTCATTCCGGGGCATGGAACGGTGCGTGACGTACGCGACCGCATCGAAACCGGCGGGATCGCGCCAATCGGTAGATAATGCTTGGCTCATTACCGCCGCACATGAGCTTATGAGCAGCCACGCCGACAGCAAGCCCTGGACCGTTCCCGCCCTGGCCGAGGCCAAGCGCCGCCAGCAGAAGCTGGTGATGCTGACCGCCTACGACGCCGGCTTCGCGCGGACCTTCGACACCAACGGGGTGGACCTGATCCTGATCGGCGATTCGCTGGGCATGGTGGTGCAGGGCCACGATTCGACCCTGCCGGTGAGCGTGGACGACATCGTCTACCACACCGCCGCGGTGGCGCGGGTGCTGCAACGCGCGCTGCTGGTCGCCGACCTGCCGTTCCAGTCCGATGCCACCCCCGAGCGCGCGCTGGACGCGTCGACCCGGTTGCTGCAGGCCGGTGCGGAGATGGTCAAGCTGGAGGGCGCCGGGCACAAGCTGGAGGTGATCCGCTTCCTCAGCGAACGCGACATCCCGGTGTGCTCGCACCTGGGCCTGACCCCGCAGTCGGTGCTGACCTTCGGCGGCTACAAGATCCAGGGCCGCGAAGAGGCCGCCGCGGCCAAACTGCTCGCCGACGCCGAGGCGGTCGCCGCGGCCGGCGCCGCGCTGCTGGTGCTGGAATGCGTGCCGTCGCCGCTGGCCGCGCGCATCACCGCCGAGATCGACATCCCCACCATCGGCATCGGCGCCGGTCCGGACTGCGATGGCCAGGTGCTGGTGATGCACGACTTCCTCGGCCTGGACAGCGGCCACCGCCGCCCGCGCTTCGTCAAGGATTTCCTGGCCGAAGGCGGTTCCATCGCCGGTGCCGCCCGCGCCTACGCCGACGCGGTCCGCGCCGGCACCTTCCCCGACGCCGAACACGCCTACGCCAAATGATCGAGACCATCACCGACCTGGCGCGACTGCGCGCCACCGTCTCCGGCTGGAAGCGGCAGGGCCTGCGCGTGGCCTTCGTGCCGACCATGGGCAACCTGCACGCCGGGCATTTCTCGCTGGTGATGCTGGCGCGGCAATACGCCGACCGGGTGGTCTCCAGCGTCTTCGTCAATCCGACCCAGTTCGGCCCGAACGAGGATTTCACCCGCTACCCGCGCACGCCCGAGGCCGACACCAGCGGCCTGGAAGGCGCCGGCTGCGACGTGCTGTGGCTGCCGACGGTGGAGAGCATGTATCCGCTAGGCGTGGAGCTGGCGCTGCGCATGCACACCCCGGGCGTCAGCGAAGTGCTGGAAGGCGCCTGCCGGCCCGGCCATTTCGATGGCGTCTGCACCGTGGTCGCGCGCCTGTTCAACCAGGTGCAGCCGGACCTGGCGGCGTTCGGCAAGAAGGACTACCAGCAACTGGCGGTGATCCGGCAGATGGTCGCCGACCTGGCGTTCCCGATCGAGATCCTCGGCGGCAGCATCGTGCGCGAGGCCGACGGCCTGGCGATGAGCTCGCGCAACCAGTACCTGTCGGCGGAGGAGCGGCCGCGCGCGGCGCAGATCCATCGCACCTTGCGGGCGATGCGCGACGGCCACCTGGCCGGGCGCCCGCGCGCCGAGGTGGAGGCGGACGCGACCGCGCAGCTGCAGGCGGCCGGCTTCGAGGTCGACTACAGCGTGCTGCGCACGCCCGACCTGAGCGAGCCGCAGGACGCCACCGGCCCGCGCGTGGCGCTGATCGCCGCGCGCCTGGGCCGCACCCGGCTGATCGACAACCTGGAATTCTGAGCGCGGCGGGCCGCGGTCGCCGTCGTCGTAGGCGCGGCTTCAGCCGCGAGCGGGCTTTCCCGTGAACGCCTGTTGCGGCTGAAGCCGCTCCTATGACGGTTTGAGGCCGCCCCTCACCACCGCCACCTGACCCTCGGCTGCTAAACTGCGCGTCTTTCCTGACCGCAGTCCCGTGCCATGCAACTGAGCCTGTTGAAGACCAAGATCCACCGCGCCACCGTCACCCATTCCGAGCTGAACTACGAAGGCTCGATCGCCATCGACGGGCTGCTGCTGGACGCGACCGGCATCCGCGAGTTCGAGCAGGTGCACATCTGGGACGTCACCAACGGCGCGCGCTTCAGCACCTACGCGATCCGCGCCGACGAGGGCAGCGGCATCATCTCGCTCAACGGCGGCGCCGCGCGCCACGTGCAGGTCGGCGACCTGATCATCATCGCCGCCTTCGCCGGCATGAGCGAAGAGGAAGCCGCGCGCTTCCAGCCGACCCTGGTCTACGTGGACGGCAAAAATAAGATCACCCACACCAACACCACCATCCCAAAGCAGGCCGCATGACACAGTCCACCGGTTTCGACGCACTGCATTCCCACGCCCAGCGCTTGCGCGGGGCGCGCCTTCCCGACCTGCTGGCGGCCGAACCCGGCCGTGCCGAGACGTTGGCGCTGCAGGTCGGACCGCTGTACTTCAATTTCGCGCGGCAGAAGTACGACCGCGCCGCGCTCGACGCGCTGCTGGCGCTGGCCGCAGACCACGATCTGGCCGGCGCCTTCCAGCGCCTGTTCCGCGGCGAGACGGTCAACGTCACCGAAGGCCGCGCCGCATTGCACACCGCGCTGCGCGGCGACCTCACCGGCGCGCCCGTGGCCAGCGAGGCCCACGCCAGCGCGCGCGAGGTGCAGCAGCGCATGCGCGCACTGATCGACGCCCTGGCGCAGACCGAGGTCACCGACATCGTCAGCGTCGGCATCGGCGGCTCCGATCTCGGCCCGCGCCTGGTCGCCGACGCGCTGCGTCCGGTCACCGGCGCGCGCTTCCGCGTGCACTTCGTCTCCAACGTGGACGGCGCGGCGATGCAGCGCACCCTGGCCACGCTGGATCCGGCGCGCACCGCCGGCGTGCTGATCTCCAAGACCTTCGGCACCCAGGAAACCCTGCTCAACGGCCAGATCCTGCGCGACTGGCTGGGCGGCAGCGAGCGCCTGTATGCGGTGAGCGCCAACCCCGAGCGCGCCGCCAAGGCCTTCGACATCGCCGCCGGCCGCGTGCTGCCGATGTGGGACTGGGTCGGTGGGCGCTATTCGCTGTGGTCGGCGGTGGGCTTCCCGATCGCCCTGGCGATCGGCGCCGACGCCTTCGAACAATTGCTGAAGGGCGCCGCGCAGTTCGACGAACACGCCCTGACCGCGCCGCTGGAGCGCAACGTGGCCGTGCTGCATGGCCTGACCACGCTGTGGAACCGCAACCTGCTCGGCTACGCGACGCAGGCGGTGATGACCTACGACCAGCGCCTGGCGCTGCTGCCGGCCTACCTGCAGCAGCTGGTGATGGAGAGCCTGGGCAAGCGCGTGCGCCTGGACGGCAGCCCGGTCGAGGCCGACACCGTGCCGGTGTGGTGGGGCGGCGCCGGCACCGACGTGCAGCACAGCTTCTTCCAGGCGCTGCACCAGGGCACCAGCATCGTGCCGGCCGACTTCATCGGCTGCATCCGCAACGACGACCCGTACACCGTCAACCACCAGGCGCTGCTGGCCAACCTGCTGGCGCAGACCGAGGCACTGGCGAACGGGCAGGGCAGCGACGATCCGGCCCGCGACTATCCGGGCGGCCGCCCGAGCACGCTGATCCTGCTCGACGCGCTGACCCCGCAGGCGCTGGGTGGGTTGATCGCGATGTACGAGCACAGCGTCTACGTGCAGTCGGTGGTCTGGGGCATCAACGCCTTCGACCAGTTCGGCGTGGAACTGGGCAAGCAACTGGCCAGCCAGCTGTTGCCGGCGCTGCAGGGCCAGTCCACCGAGATCGCCGACCCGGTGACGCGCGCAGTGCTGGCGCGGTTGCAGGGCTGAGCGAAGCAGCATCCGATCGCGCGAGCCTGGGCGGCTCGCGCGATCGGTCAACGATGCTGGACGCTGCGCTCAGACGTCGTCCAGGCGCAATCCGACCGGGTCGCCAGTGAGATAGCCCACCGCGGCGCCGTAGCGGTCCTTGTAGTTGGCGCGGACCAGCGGATCCAGCTGCGCCTTGACCTTGTCGTGCAACGGGCTTTCCCAGTCGCCGGGATGCTGGAAGTTGCTCATCACGTAGGTCCAGCCGTGGATCTCGTCGACCGCGTGCAGGCCGGTGGATTCGGCCCCGGCCGGCACCGACAGCAGACGCGACAGCTTGCCGGTGTCGACGTTGTAGGCCCACAGGAAGTTATTCACGTGCATGGCGCTGTCCTCGCCGATGAACAGCGTGCGCAGGCGTTGCGAGAACTTGATGTTGTCCGGATTGGCGATGCGCTCCGGGTCGGCCAGATTGCCCAGCGCGTCGGCCGCCGGCAGGTCGCGGCCGGTCAGTGCGGGCGGGGCGCTCATCGACACCGGTACCCACTCGCTGCGGATCGGCTGGCCGAGATGGTCGCGCTGGCCGCCGCGCAGCGGCAGCGCATAGATCGCGCCGGCGGTCGGGCCTTCCACGCGGATGTCGCCGGAACCGTCGAGCATGCTGCCCTGGATGTAGGACATCGCCGAGTAGGCGATGCGGTCGCGGGTGTCGACCGTGGTGCCTTCCATCTTGGTGAAGCCCAGACTGCCGCCGACGAGTGCGGCGTAGCGGTGAGTTTCCAGGAAGGCGGCGGCCTGTTCCATGCCCGGGCGCAGCCGCACCCAGTTGAAGCCGCCGCTGTAGGGAATGCGGGTGTAGCCGGGGTCGCCCGGATCGCGCGTGGCCACGTCCATGATGTCGCCGATGCGCAGCACGTCGGCCATCGCTTCGATCTCGTCGCTGCTGGCGTGGCCCAGGCGGATCCAGTCCAGGGTGGCCGCGCCGGGGCCGCTGGCCGAGCGCTGCCGCCACTTCGCCACGTACAGGGTGCCGCTGGACAGGTCGCACTCGCGGTCGGCGACGAACAGGAACAGGCCGCCGTTGCTGGCGTCGTCGCCCATCAGCACGGTGCGCCGGTCCGGCATCACCTGCACCAGTTCGTGCGAGATGCGGCCCAGGCAGTAGTGCTTGCGGATGCTGCCGCTGCCGTCGGCGTGCACGGTCACTTCCGGCAGGTGCCCGTAGTGATACGGATTGGCGCGCGTGGGATCGCCGTAGAGGTGTTCGCTGAAGCGCTGGAACTGGGTGTTGCCGGCGATGCTGGCGGCATCGGGTTCGTACTCCTCGCTGGACAGATGCGTGTTCCAGGGCGAGAGGCTGGCGCCGCAGGTGGTCCACAGGCCGTGCACCGCCGAGGTATCGACGTTGTGGTACTTGACCAGGCGCAGGTGGCCGCTGCGCGGGTCCTGGTCCAGGGTCAGCACCGCGATCGGCGCCGGCAGCTGGCGATAGGTGCCGTTGCCGGCCAGATCGCGCGTGGTGTACTCGAACTGCACCACCGCGAACACCGTGTTGCCGCGCACGCCGGGCACGTGCGCGTGCGGCAGGGTCAGCAGCGACGAGCCGTCGGGACAGTCCGAGAAGAACGGACGTTCGGCACCCGGGACCGAGCGGTCCAGGATCGGCCGGTTGTGGATGTCGTAGTAGCCGCCGGCCAGCACGCTGCCGCCGGCGCCGTCGGGGACCTGGTCGCCGGTCATGAAGAACGGGCGGTAGGCCAGGGCGTAACGCTGGCGGCTGCCGTCGTGCAGGATCACATCGACATGCGAGCGCACGCTGGTGGTGGCCATCGCCGCGGGGTCGGCGAGCGACGGCGCGGCCATGCCGTCGAAGCTGACCGCGCGCACGCGCGGCCGTGGTGGCCGGCCTGGCCGCGGTCCGGGCTGGGCCGGCAGACGCGCGGCCGCGGCATCGCTCGCCAACGCGGCGGCGGAAAGGCTGCCGAGCGGCAGCAGGGAGGTGCCGGCCAGCAGGCGCAGGGTGCGGCGGCGACCGGAATCGGGGAGATGCGACATCGGGGGACTCTCCAGAACGGACGGGATACCGGTCACTCCCCCTCTGTGCCGGCCCGGCCCAACCTAGGCGCGCTTGGTGACATTCGTTTGAAATCCGGGAGCGGGCTGCCGCGGTGGACGCGGTGCCGCTTGCGCAGTGCGTGACCAGGTCGATATTGCAACGCAGCAAATGCAGGGTCGGCACAGGGTGCCGGGGGAGGGCCGGCATCGACCCGGACGCTACCCCAGGCAAGCGACGCCGGTATTCCATCGCTATAGCGTCAGTCGATATCCGTGCGGCATCGAGGCATACCTCGCGCCGCGGTTGACAGGCTTGGGGCGATTCGGGAAGCGTAGGCGCCGGCCGCACCTCGGCGTGGGCGGTCCGGCCGCGACATGGCATGCGTTCGCCGTTCCTGGGAGGGAGTCTCTTGCACACACAGACCGCTGGCGCGCGCGCGCCGCTTCGCACGGCGCTGGCCGCGGCCGCTGCGCTTGGCCTGCTGGCACTGGCTGCCGCGGGTCCCGGTCGCTCCGTGCCGGTCGCACCGGCTGCCGCACCGCCGCCGCCGATCCATCCGGACCGGTGGCCGTCGCCGGCCTGGCCGCTCAAGGAGGATCCGGCGCTGGAGGCGCGCATCACCAAGCTGATGGCGCAGATGTCGGTGGAGCAGAAGGTCGGGCAGACCGTGCAGGGCGACATCGGCAGCATGACTCCGGAGGACGTGCGCAAGTACCACATCGGCTCGGTGCTGGCCGGCGGCAATTCCGATCCCGGCGGCAAGTACGACGCCAGCCCGGCGCAGTGGCTGGCCCTGGCCGATGCCTATTACACGGCGTCGATGCAGACCGACGGGGCCGGCCCGGCGATCCCGATCATCTTCGGCATCGATGCGGTGCACGGGCAGAGCAACATCGTCGGCGCCACGCTGTTTCCGCACAACATCGGCCTGGGCGCGACCCGCGACCCGGAGCTGATGCGCAAGATTGGCGAGATCACCGCCACCGAGACCCGCACCACCGGCATGGAGTGGACCTTCGCCCCGACCGTGGCGGTGCCGCAGGACGACCGCTGGGGCCGCACCTACGAAGGCTATTCGGAGTCGCCCGAGGTGGTGGCCAGCTTCGCCGGCAAGGTGGTCGAGGGGCTGCAGGGCGTGCCCGGTACGCCGGGTTTCCTGGACGGGTCGCACGTGATCTCCTCGGTCAAGCACTTCCTCGGCGATGGCGGCATCACCGACGGCAAGGATCAGGGCGATACCCGCATCAGCGAACAGCAACTGCGCGACATCCACGGCGCCGGCTATCCGCCGGCGATCGCCGCGGGGGCGCAGACGGTGATGGCCTCGTTCAACAGCGTCAACGGGGTCAAGATGCACGGCAACACGGTCATGCTGACCGACGTGCTGAAGGGGCAGATGCATTTCGGCGGCTTCGTGGTCGGCGACTGGAACGGCCATGCCCAGGTCCCGGGCTGCCGCAAGGACGATTGCCCGGCCGCGTTCAACGCCGGCGTCGACATGCTGATGGCGCCGGACAGCTGGAAGGGCGTCTACGAGAACGCGCTGAAGGCGGTGAAGTCGGGCGAGATCCCGATGGCGCGGCTGGACGATGCGGTGCGGCGCATCCTGCGGGTCAAGCTGCGCCTGGGACTGTTCGAGGCCGGCAAGCCGTCGCAGCGTCCGCTCGGCGGCAAGTTCGCATTGCTCGGCGCGCCCGAACACCGCGCGGTGGCGCGACAGGCGGTGCGTGAATCGCTGGTGCTGCTGAAGAACCAGGGGCAGCTGTTGCCGCTGAAGCCGCAGCTCAAGCTGCTGGTCGCCGGCGACGGCGCCAACGACATGGGCAAGCAGGCCGGCGGCTGGACCCTCAACTGGCAGGGCACCGGCACCAAGCGCGCCGACTACCCCAACGGCACCACCATCTGGGAAGGGCTGCAGCAGCAGTTCGGCGCCGCCGGCGGCAGCGCCGAACTGGCGGTGGACGGCAAGTTCGCGACCAAGCCGGACGTGGCGGTGGTGGTGTTCGGCGAGCATCCCTACGCCGAATTCCAGGGCGACATCGCCACGCTGCTGTACAAGCCCGGCGACGACAGCGACCTGGAACTCATCAAGTCGCTCAAGGCCCAGGGCATCCCGGTGGTGGCGGTGTTCCTGAGCGGGCGGCCGCTGTGGGTGAACCGCGAGATCAACGCCGCCGACGCCTTCGTCGCGGCCTGGTTGCCGGGTTCGGAAGGCGCCGGCATCGCCGACGTGCTGCTGCGCAAGCCGGACGGCAGCGTGCAGTACGACTTCCACGGCAAGTTGAGCTTCTCCTGGCCGCGCACCGCGGTGCAGTTCGCCAACAACGTCGGGCAGAAGAACTACAACCCGCAGTTCGCCTTCGGCTATGGCCTCACCTACGAAGACAAGGGCGATCTGAGCCGCCTGTCCGAGGTGTCGGGCGTGTCCGGTGCGCAGGCGGTGGGCGGGGTATACCTGGATCGCGGCAAGCCGGCAGTGGGCATCAACCTGATTCTGTTCGGCGGCACGCAGGCCAATCTGCCGGCGGCGACCTTCCCGGCGGCACTGGCCGACGGATCGCTGAAGGTCACCGCGATCGACCACAAGGCGCAGGAGGATGCGCGCCGCTTCGTCTGGTCCGGCAGCGGCAAGTCCGGCTTGGCGCTGGTGTTGCCCAAGCCGCTGGACGTGTCGCGCGAAAGCAATGGCGACGTGCAACTGATCCTGACGTTGAAGGTGGACGCGGCGCCCGGCGCAGGCGCGCGCATCGGCGTGGCCTGCGGCCACGACTGCGGCGCGCGCGTGGATCTGGGCAAGGCCTTGGCTGCGCTGCCCAAGGGCGAGTGGCGCACGCTGGGCGTGCCGTTGAAGTGCTTCGCGGCGGCCGGCGCCGACCTGACCCGGCTGGAGCGTCTGCCGGAGATCGAGAGCGACGGCGCACTGGACCTGGCGCTGTCGCGGATCGCGCTGGGCAGCAGCAACGAGGCGCAGAGCGTGGTCGACTGTCCGCTGCACTGAGCGGCGGCGCAGGCGGCGAACGGGTTTCTTGAACGAGCGGCGCCGCCCACGCGGGCGGCGTCATGGACAACGGTGCGACAGGGCTGCGGCCCGTAGGAGAAGGCAGTGGGGTTGGCGACGTTGGATGTGGCGATCGTGGTGGTCTACCTGGCGGGCATCTTCCTGCTCGCGCAATGGGTGTCGCGGGAGAAGGCCGGGCACCGCAAGAGCGCGGAAGATTACTTCCTGGCCAGCAAGACCCTGCCATGGTGGGCGATCGGCGCGTCGCTGATCGCGGCGAACATTTCCGCCGAGCAGATCATCGGCATGGCCGGTTCCGGCTACGCGATCGGCCTGGCGATCGCCTCCTACGAGTGGATGGCGGCACTGACCCTGCTGATCGTCGGCAAGTTCTTCCTGCCGATCTTCCTGCGCAACGGCATCTACACCATGCCGCAGTTCCTGGAGCAGCGCTACGGCAAGTGGATCCGCACGCTGATGGCGGTGTTCTGGCTGCTGCTGTACGTGTTCGTCAACCTGACCTCGATCCTGTGGCTGGGGTCGATCGCGGTGAGCCAGGTCACCGGCATGGACCAGACCCTGGCGCTGGCGCTGATCGGCGTGTTCGCGCTGGTCTACCAGCTCTACGGCGGGCTGAAGGCGGTGGCGCTGACCGACATCGTGCAGGTCACCCTGCTGGTGCTGGGCGGCCTGCTGGTCGCCGGCCTGACCCTGTCGAAGATCGGCGACGGCGCCGGCGTGCTTGCCGGCTTCCGGCATCTGTGGAACGCGCACCCCGAGCACTTCCACATGATCCTGTCCAAGGACAACCCGTTCTACAAGGACCTGCCGGGCCTGAGCGTGCTGCTCGGCGGCCTGTGGGTGATGAACATCAGCTACTGGGGCTTCAACCAGTACATCATCCAGCGCGCGCTGGCGGCCAAGAACATCGGCGAGGCGCAGAAGGGCATGGTGTTCGCCGCGTTCCTGAAGCTGCTGATGCCGGTGGTGGTGGTGGTGCCGGGCATCGCCGCGGTGGTGCTGGCGCCGGATCTGGCCAAGCCCGACCAGGCCTATCCGACTATGATGCAGTTGCTGCCCAGCGGCATTCTCGGCCTGGTGTTCGCCGCGCTGGTGGCGGCGATCGTGGCCTCGCTGGCGTCCAAGATCAATTCGGTGGCGACCATCTTCACCCTGGATTTCTACGCCAAGTTCCGCCCGCAGGCCGACCAGCCGCAACTGGTGCGGGTCGGCCGGGTGGCCGCGGTGACCTCGGTGCTGATCGGCATCCTCACCGCGCGGCCGTTGCTGGGCAATTTCGACCAGGGCTTCCAGTTCATCCAGGAATTCACCGGCTTCTTCACCCCGGGCGTGGTGGTGATCTTCATGCTCGGCCTGTTCTGGAAGCGCGCCAACGAGGCCGGCGCGCTGACCGCGGCGATCGGCTCGGTGCTGCTGTCGTTCGCGCTGAAGAAGCTGTGGCCGGAACTGCCGTTCATGGACCGCATCGGTCTGGTGTTCGTGCTGTCGCTGGTGGCGGCGGTGGTGGTGTCGCTGCTCACCCCGCTGGCGCCGGCGCGCGACCTGATCCGCACCGACGATGTGCGCTACGGCACCACGCTGGGCTTCAAGCTCGGTGCGGCCGTGGTGATCGCGATCCTGGTGGCGCTGTACGCGGTGTTCTGGTGAGCCACGGGCCGCCGGTGGCGCGGCGCGCTCAGGCGTCGCCGCCCTGCCACGGCTCGGCCAGCCAGGCGTCGAGCGCCTCGGCCGGCATCGGCCGCGCGATCCAGTAACCCTGGCCTTCGTCGCAGCCCCACTCGCGCAGCATCCGGTACACGGTTTCGCTCTCGATGCCTTCGGCCACCACCTGCTGGCCGAAGTCGTGGCCGAGATGGATCATCGACGGCACCAGCATGCCGTCGCTGCGGCTGCCGGGCAGGGCGCGGATGAAGGACTGGTCGATCTTCAGCGCGCTGGCCGGGATGTTCTTGAGATAGCCGAGGTTGCTGTAGCCGGTGCCGAAGTCGTCGATGGCGATCTTCACCCCGAGCGCGCTGATCTGCTGCAGCTTTTCGCCCACGCGCTGCGGATCGCGGATCATCGCGCTCTCGGTGAATTCGATCTCGAGCGCGCCGGGCGCCAGCGCATGCTGTTGCAGCAGCGCCTGCAGCCGGGTGATGAAGTCGGCCTGTTCCAAGTCCACCGCCGACACGTTCAGCGCGACGCTGAAGGTGTAACCGCGCTGTCGCCACAGCGCCGCCTGGGCGATGCCGGCGCGCAGCACCCAGGCGGTGATGCGGCTCATCAGTGCGGTCTTTTCCGCCAGCGGGATGAAGTCGTTCGGCGCCACCGTGCCCAGCAGCGGATGCTGCCAGCGCAGCAGCGCTTCCACGCCGACGCATTCGCCGCTGCGCAGGCTCACCCGCGGCTGGTAGTGCAGGCTCAGCTGGCCTCTGGCGTCCAGCGCCTCGGGCAAGGCGGCGAGGATGCGGAAGGCGTTGCGTTGGTTGGCGTCGTGGTTGCGCTCGTACAGGCTCCAGCGCTGGCCGCGCTGGCGCGCCATGTCCACCGCGGTGGTCAGCGAGCGCACCGTGTGGTTGGCGCTGAGCGCCCCGTCCAGGCGCACCGCGCCCAGCGAGGGACTGGCCGCGTGCGGAATGCCCTGGTGGTCGATCGCCGCGGCGAAGGCGTCGCAGACGTGCTCGCACCAGTACTCCAGATGCGCGGTGTCGCTGCCTTCCATGATGAACACGAAGCTGGTGGTGTCGATACGGTACAGCGGCAGGTTGCCCAGCGCCTTGCGCAGGCGGTCGCGCGCGGCCAGCAGGTAACCTTCTGCGTACTCCCAGCCCAGCGCCTTGACCATGTCGCGGAAATAGTCGATGCCGCACACGTCGATCGCCACCGCGGTGTCGTGCTGGTCCGCGGTCTGCAGCGACAGCCACATGGTCAGGTCGTCGTTGAAGCGGCTGCGGTTGGGCAGGCCGGTCAGCGCGTCGACGAAGCCGCTGTTGCGCAGGGTGTCGATGCGCACCATCAGCAGGTCGCGCAGGTCCTGCAGGGTGCGGCATGCGACCTCGTCGAACTCGTGGCGCGGCTCGCTGTCGATCACGCACAGCGTGCCGAGGCTGGCGCCGTCGGCCATCAGCAGGGGTGCGCCGGCGTAGAAGCGGATGAACGGCGGTCCGGTGACCAGCGGGTTGTCGCAAAAGCGCGGGTCCTGGCGCGCGTCGGGCACCACCATCAGTTCCGGGCTGTGGATCGCGTAGGCGCAGAACGCCTGGCTGCGCGGCGTCTGCGCCACCTCCAGGCCGACCCGGGACTTGAACCACTGGCGCTGTTCGTCGATCAGCGAGACCAGCGCGATCGGCACCCGCAGGTAGCGGGACGCCAGTTGCGTGACCAGATCGAAGACCTGGTCGGCCGGCGTGTCCAGCAAGCACAGCTGGCGCAGGGCGTTGAGCCGTTGCGGCTCGTCCAGCAAGGCGGGTGGGGGAGACTTCAGCATGCCGGGTTATCGGCCCGGTACCAGGGGACTTGAGCGCCGGCCGGACGGGCGGTTCAGCCCACCGCCGCCGCCCGCCTCAGCGTGGCGGATCGCGCTGCGGGCTGGGCCGCTTGGCCAGCTTGCGCTGCAGCGAGCGGCGGTGCATGCCGAGCAGGCGCGCGGCTGCGGAGACGTTGCCGCCGGTCTCGTGCATGGCCTGCTGGATGTGCTCCCACTGCAGGCGACTGAGCGGGGTCATCGCGTCCGGCACGTCGCTGCCGTCCTCGTCTTCGTCCTCCTCGGCCTCCAGGCCGATCGCGCGCAGGATCATCGGCACCGTGGCCGGCTTGGGCAGGTAGTCGTCGGCGCCGAGCTTGATCGCCTCCACCGCGGTGGCGATGCTGGCGTAGCCGGTGACCAGCAGGATCTGCATGTCGGCGCGGATCGCGCGCAGCGGCTGGATCAGCGCCAGGCCGGACTCGTCGCCGAGCTTGAGATCGATCAGCGCGTAGTCCGGCGGTGCCTCGGCGGCCAGCGCCAGTGCGGCGGCGGCGCTGTCGGCGGTCCGCGTCTCCAGGCCGCGGCGGGCGAGGGTGCGCTGCAGGGTGCGCAGGTACAGCGGATCGTCGTCGACCAGCAGGCCCAGCGGGGTCTCGGTGTTCATGCGGAGGTCTCCAGGGCGAGCAGCGGCAGGCGGAAGCCGACCCGGGCGCCATGGTCCGGCGCCGGCTCGGTCCACAGTTCGCCGCCCAGGCGTTCGATGGTCGCATGCGACAGCGCCAGGCCCACGCCCATGCTCTCGGGCTTGCCGCTGCGGAACAGGGTGGCCGGCAGGCCGACCTGGTTGGCGTCGAAGCCGCCGCCGTAGTCGCGCACCTCGCCGACCAGTTCGCTGCCGGTGACCCGCACGTTCAGGTCCACCTGCGGATGGCCGGCGCGTTCGCCGGCGTCGGCGGCGTTGTTCAGCAGGACCTGCAGCAGGTGGCCGATGGCGCTTTCCATGCGCAGTTGCAGCGGCGCGTCGTCGTTGCGGCGCAGGCGCACGGTCGGCCGCACCAGTTGCCACTGGTGCAGCACCTGCGCCAGCGACACGGTCTGTCCGCCGGCGCGCTGCGCCGGCGCGGCCAGCGCCAGCACCCGCTCGCGGCACTGCACCAGCAGTTCGCGCAGCGTGTCCAGGTCTTCGCGCAGTTCCGGCTGGGTGCTCTGTTCGGCGATGTCGTCGGTGAGCAGGGTCATCGTCGCCAGCGGCGTGTTCAGCTCGTGCGCCACCGAGGCGGCATGGGTGGCCAGGGCGACGATGCCTTCGTTGCGGGTGAAGCGCTCGCGCAGCAGCGCCAGCTCGCGCTCGCGTTCGCGCATGGCCATCGCCAGGCGGGTGGAGAACACCAGCACCACCACCGTGGACAGCAGGAAGTTGGCGGCCATGCCCCAGCGCTGCAGGTCCAGCGCCTGGTAGGGGCCGTGCGGCAGCGGCAGGCCGAACAGCGCGCTCACGGTATAGCCGGCCACGCAGGCCAGCGCCACCGCCAGCGCCCAGCGCAGCGGCAGCGCCAGCACCGCCAGCGCGATCAGCACCAGGAACAGCGACCCGAAGGCGTTGCCGATGCCGCCGCTCCAGCCGACCATCCAGGTCAGCACGGTCACATCGACCAGGATGTGGCCGAAGGCGGTGGCCGGCGCGGCCGAGTCGGCATGGCGCAGGCGCAGCTGCGCGTATAGGTTGAACAGCGCCAGCACGGCCACGCCGGCCCACAGCGGCGCCTGCGGCAACGGCAACTGCAGCGGCCAGGTCGCCACCAGGATCGTCGCGGCCTGGCCGGCGGTGGCCAGCCAGCGCAGGCTGCACAGGGTGCGCAGGAAGGAGGCGTCGGTGGAATCCATGCTGCGCATCGTATGCGCTGGGCCGGGGGCCTGCCTGCGACAAACCGTCGCAGCTTCGCCGCCTCGCTGAATCGGCGGTGCCGGCGCGTGCGGCAGGAGGCGCCGCGCAGGCTAAAATAGGCGCATGTACGACGCCGTCAGCCGCCCCACGCCTCCCGCCGATGCCGCGCCCTGGGCGCGCCGTCTCACCCAGCCGGTCCGCATCGGCGGCGTCACCATGGGCGGCGGCAAGCCGGTGGTGGTGCAGTCGATGACCAACACCGACACCGCCGACGTCGCCTCCTCGGTCAAGCAGGTGGCCGAACTGTGGCGCGCCGGGTCCGAACTGGTGCGCCTGACCGTCAACACCCCCGAGTCGGCCGCGGCGATCCCGCGCATCGTCGACAAGCTGCGGATGATGGGCATCGAGGTGCCGCTGATCGGCGACTTCCACTACAACGGCCACCAGTTGCTGGCCGCCGAGCCGGCCTGTGCCGAGGCGCTGGCCAAGTACCGGATCAATCCCGGCAACGTCGGCTTCGGCAAGAAGAAGGACACCCAGTTCGCGCAGCTGATCGAGTTCGCGCTGAAGTACGACAAGCCGGTGCGCATCGGTGCCAACTGGGGCTCGCTGGACCAGGCGCTGGCGGCGCAGCTGATGGACGAGAACTCGCGGCGCGAAGTGCCGTGGGATGCCGGCCGGGTGCTGCGCGAGGCGCTGATCCGTTCGGCGCTGGACTCGGCCGAGCGCGCGGTGGAACTGGGCCTGGGCCGCGACCGCATCGTGCTCAGCTGCAAGGTCAGCGGCGTGCAGGAACTGATCGCGGTGTACCGCGACCTGGCGCAGCGCTCGGACTTCGCCCTGCACCTGGGCCTGACCGAGGCCGGCATCGGCAGCAAGGGCATCGTCGCCTCGGCGGCCGCGCTGGCGGTGCTGCTGCAGGAAGGCATCGGCGACACCATCCGCATCTCGCTGACCCCCGAGCCGGGGCAGTCGCGCACGCAGGAGGTGATCGTCGCCCAGGAACTGCTGCAGACCACCGGCCAGCGCGCCTTCACCCCGCTGGTCACCGCCTGCCCGGGCTGCGGCCGCACCACCTCCGAGTTCTTCCAGGAACTGGCCAAGGTGGTGCAGAACCACGTGCGCGCAAAGATGCCGGAGTGGAAGGTGAGCCATCCCGGCGCCGAGAGCATGACCCTGGCGGTGATGGGTTGCGTGGTCAACGGACCGGGCGAGTCGCGCCACGCCAACATCGGCATCTCGCTGCCCGGCACCGGCGAGGCGCCGGCCGCGCCGGTGTTCATCGACGGCGAGAAGAAGGTGACCCTGCGCGGCGAGAACATCGCCCAGGAGTTCGTGGCGCTGATCGACGAGTACGTCGAACGCACCTATGTCCGCCGCACCGGGTGAGTCCGCCGCCGAGGCGGCCGGGCTGCGCCGCTGGTTGCGGCTGAACGCCTGGCGCGTGGTGCTGCTGTTCGCCGGGGTGCTGCTGCCGCTGGGCGTGTTCGTGGCCCTGGCCGAGGACGTGCACGCACTCGAAGACCTGTATTTCGACGAGCCGCTGCTGTGGAGCATGCGCGGCCTGACCAGCCCCGGCTGGGACCGCTTCTTCACCGTGATCACCGAGGCCGGCTACCAGTACGGCGTGATCCCGCTGGACACGCTGATCGTGCTGGCGCTGCTGGGCCTGCGCCGCTGGCGCGAGGCGCTGTTCGCCGCGCTGTCCTTCATCGGCTCGGCGCTGCTGAACATGGGCGCCAAGCAGTTCTTCCAGCGCGACCGGCCCAGCCTGTGGGAGTCGATCGCGCCCGAGCACCACACCTTCAGTTTCCCCAGCGGCCATGCGATGGGCTCGATGACCCTGGCCGCGGTGCTGATCGCGCTGAGCTGGCGCACCCGCTGGCGCTGGCCGGTGCTGTGGCTGGCCGGCAGCTTCACCCTGCTGGTCGGCGTATCGCGGGTATACCTGGGCGTGCATTACCCCTCCGACATCCTCGGCGGCTGGAGCGCGGCGCTGGTGTGGGTGGTGGGGCTGTACCTGCTGCTGTTCCGCGGCGCGCGCCGGCCACGCTGGCGCGTGCGGCGCGCCGTGTCCTAGCGGTACCGTTCGATGCGTGGCGACGCAAGGTAGCGCAGTGCGCTCAAGTTCAGGCGGCGGTCGCCGATAACGCGATCTTGCAGGGAGAGGGGGCAAGCAGGGGATGGACGTCGAACGGCGCCGCATTGCGGCGGCGGAACGTTGTCGATGAGTCGGGCCGCCGAGGCGCTGGGACTGCCGCCCGACGCGGACGCGCGCGCGATCAAGCGCGCCTTCGCGCTGCGCTTGAAGACTACCCGGCCCGACGACGATCCGGTCGCGTTCCAGCAGTTGTACGCGACCTATCGGGTGGCACTGGCCTGGGCGGAAGTACCGACGTGGCTGCAGCACGCGCGCGCCACGATCGATGAGCTGCAGGTCGATGTGTCGCTGGTGCCACCGGCTGCAGTGCGTCCGCTGGTCGTGGGCCCCTGGCCGATCTCGTGCACGCCCCGGTGTTGAAGGCCGAACTGGCGCCTCGTGCATTGCGGGGCGCTGCCA
This sequence comes from Xanthomonas sp. D-109, assembly GCF_017746095.1. Taxonomy (NCBI): domain Bacteria; kingdom Pseudomonadati; phylum Pseudomonadota; class Gammaproteobacteria; order Lysobacterales; family Lysobacteraceae; genus Xanthomonas; species Xanthomonas sp. D-109. The sequence continues at coordinate 65,415 of NZ_JAGHWV010000011.1, read as the reverse complement.
TCGGCCAGTATCGTCATCCTGTCGGGATGCGTGGCGGCGGATTGGGGGTGGCCGTCGGTTCAGCGCTCGCCTATGTCGCGACATCCCGCATGGCAGGCCGCATGGAGACCGAATCCCGAAAGGCGATCCTCCCTGTGCTTGGCGTGGCGGGGGTGCTGTGCGTACCTCTGGTCATCGCAGTCCAGGCCGGTGCCTGGCCCGGCGCCGTGGTTGCGCTGTTGTTCCGGGCCATCTCGCTGATCCAGGACACCCAGCATCGCGCCCTGCGCAGGCACGTCTAGAATTTTCACAATGGATAGGGACACAAGGATCCGCACATGATCGTAGGTATCGACCTCGGCACCACCCACTCGCTGATCGGCATCCACGACGCCGACGGTGGGCGCCTGTTCGCCAATCCACACGGCGGCCTGCTGACTCCGTCGGTGGTCAGCGTCGACGACGATGGCAACCTGCTGGTCGGCCAGCCCGCCCGCGATCGCCTGGTGACCCATCCGGGCCACAGCGTGGCCGCGTTCAAGCGCTGGATGGGCAGCCCGCGCGAGACCAGGTTGGGACAGCGCAGTTTCCGTCCGGAAGAGCTGTCCGCGCTGATCCTGCGCTCTTTGGTTGCCGACGCCGAGGCCGCGCTGGGTGAGAAGGTCGAGGAAGCGGTCATCAGCGTGCCTGCCTATTTCTCCGACGCGCAACGCAAGGCCACCCGGGTGGCCGGCGAACTGGCCGGCATCCGCGTCGAACGCTTGATCAACGAGCCGACCGCCGCCGCGCTGGCCTACGGGCTGCAGGAGCGCGGGGGAGAAGGCCGCGTGCTGGTGCTCGATCTCGGCGGCGGCACGTTCGACGTGTCGCTGTTGGAAATGTTCGACGGCGTGGTGGAAGTGCATGCGAGCGCAGGCGACAACTTCCTCGGTGGCGAAGACTTCCTGCAGGTGCTGGTGGACGGTTTCTGTGCCGAGCATCGGCTCGATCCGGCCAAGCTCGCACCCAGCGACGGCGCGCAGTTGCGGCGACGGATCGAGCAACTCAAGCGCGAACTGAGCACCCAGGCGCAGGCCGCAGTGAGCCTGAGCATCGCCGGGCAGGCGTACAGCTGGGACATCGACGAGTCGCGCTTCGCCCAACTGGCCGAGCCCTTGCTGCAGCGCATGCGCGCCCCGATCGAACGGGCGCTGCGCGATGCCAAGTTGCGGCCGTCGGATCTGGACGACATCGTGCTGGTCGGCGGCGCGGTGCGCATGCCGATGATCAGCCGCCTGGCCACGCGCATGCTCGGCCGCCTGCCGCTGCGTCACGTCAATCCCGACCATGCGATCGCCCTGGGGGCGGTGGTGGCGGCAGGCCTGAAGAGCCGCGACGAGAGCCTGCGCGAGGTGGTGTTGACCGATGTCTGCCCTTATACGCTGGGAACGCAGGTATCGCGCCGCGGCGGCGATGGGCAACTGCGCAACGGGTATTTCCACCCGATCATCCCGCGCAACAGCGTGGTGCCGGTCAGTCGCGAAGACACCTTCTATCCCATCCACGAGCGGCAGACCGAAGTGGTCATCGACGTCTACCAGGGCGAGAACCCCATGGTCGAGCGCAACATCAAGCTGGGCGAAGTGCGGGTGGCGCTGGATCCCAAGCGCCCGCGCAACGAGCAGAGCGTGCTGACCCGATTCACCTATGACGTGGACGGATTGCTGCAGGTCGAGGTCGTCGAGGAGGCCACCGGCAAGCGGCACGAATTGATCCTCGAACAGAATCCCGGGCTGCTCGACCGCGACGAAATCGCCCGGCGCTTGCTGGCGCTGGCCGAACTGAAGGTGCACCCGCGCGACCAGCAGCAGAACCTGGCGATGCTGGCACGCATCGAGCGTGTCTACGAGGAGTACATCGACGAACGCCAGACGCTGCAGCATTGGCTCGACCAGTTCCGCGCGGTGCTCGAAAGCCAGGAGACGGTCCGTATCGAACGCCATCGCCAGGAACTGGCCCAGGCACTGGACGAGCTGGAAGCGCGCGCATGAGCTGGGCATTGGCGGCATTGGGGCTGGATGAGGACGCCGACGAGCGCGCGATCAAGCGGGCCTACGCCGCGCGCCTGAAGGTGACCCGTCCGGACGAAGATCCGGCCGGCTTTCAGCAACTCCACGAGACCTATCAGGCGGCGCTTGGCTGGGCGCGGCACTTCGCCGCTGCGCATCGCCCGGCCGAGCCGGCCGTCGAGGGCCTGGAATACCAGGATGATGTACTGCAGGCGCAGGCGGATACTGCGTTTGCGCCGGCTTCCTTGGCGCAGGAAACCGTGCCGGCGCCCACGCAGCATGATGCCGACGTGCTTCAGCCTGCCAACGTCGCGGAAGCGCCCGAACGCTTCGCAGTGCCAGAGGCCGCCGAAACGCCAGCCATCCGCCATCCTGCTGTCGCATCCAGGATCGGGCCTGCCGAGACGGAGCCTCCGTCCGTGGACATGGCGCAGATGCAGGTGCGCATCCTGCATCAAGCGCAGCAACTGGAACCGGCAGCGCTGCGCGCCTGGCTGCTCGCGCAACCGGAGCTGTGGTCGTTGGACCACAAGCCGCAGATCGGTGCCGACCTTCAGCGCCATCTGCTCGAACACGAGGAAACGCTCAGCCTCTACCACTACGAGGTGCTGGCGGATTTCTTCGACTGGGAGCAGGCGCTGGACGCTCCCGATCCCTACCTCGTGCAGCATGCCTGCGCACGGATGCACCAGCGTTGGCGGCTGCAACCGTCCGGCCATGGGGAGCTGAGCGAGGCGCTGCGGCGGCGCGGTGACCCAGATGCATCGGTGCCCTATGTGCGCAAGTTGCTGGCGTTGCTGGGCCCCACGGCGTCCGACAGTGCGGTGTTCGCGGCGATGCTGTGGCCAGGCCGGCCCACCCGCATGCGGCGGCTGCTTGAACTGATCGGCTACGTGCCGGATGGTCGCAAGCCACCGCCGCCGTTGCAGCGAGAGCGTGCCAACACCTGGTACCTGGCCGGAGAACGGCACATGTTCAATCCGATTGCCTTCATGGTCGGAGTGGCGCGTAGCCTGATCGCGGCAGTAGCCTTCCTGCTTCTGTGCCTCTTGTTGGCGATGCTCGATCGCCATCCGGCACCCGGGATCTCGCCGATGCTGAAGGCCGGCGGCATCGGCGCCGCTCTCATCGTTGGTGGCTGGCTTGCCTGGGACTGCTTCGCTTCGCTGCTACGTTGGCAGTCCCGACACGAAACCGATGCCTGCGTCAGACGCCCGCTGTTGCAGCGCTTCTTCATTCCGATGCTCGGCATGGTCGCCATTGCATGCATTGCAGCGGACAAGTCCTGGGCTGCCGCAGCCATCGCCTTGCCGCTATTGATGATCGCGGTTGTACGCTGGATGCGCCGTGCTGGATACCGGCTTCAGCTGGAATGGGGTTGGGGCTGGGTGTGGGCTGGATTCTTTGTGCTCAAGGCTGCCTTCCTGGGGGTCGGCATGTTGGTCCTCTACCCGCAGGTCGCGCTCGGCGGCACCGCGATCGCCTGGCTTGGCGATCTGATCTCGCAGTGGAGAGCCAGAAAGAGGGCGATGGCCTGACCGGTTACCAGCTCGAACTGGCGCCGCCGCCGCCGGAGCTGCCGCCGCCGGAGGACGAGTCGCTGCTGGATGACGAAGACGAGGAGGAGGACGATCCTGCGGACTCGGCCGCGGCGCGTTCCTTGGCGGCCTGCTCGGCGTAGTAGCTGGCAGTGTAGGCGAACACCCCGGGCGCGGTCTCGGCGATGTGGCCCTTGCGGATCAGCGCATTGCGCCGCCGCGCGAGCGACTGCAGGAAGCGGCTGTAGCGTTGCGGCGAGCGGTAGCGTTGCGCGGCGACGGCCAGGGTCAGCACCAGGATCAGCAGTTCCAGCGCCAGGAAGATCACGTACATGGTCATCGACCTGGCCGACAGCAGGAACACGAAGATGCCGGGATTGGCGCTCAGGAACAGGCGGATGAACCACGCCAAGAAGCCGCCACGTGCGGCGTCCTGCACCAGTTCCTCGGGCTTGCCCGACAGGCGTGGGTGCCGCCGCAGCAGGTGCCTGCGCAGGATGCCGGTCCAGGCACTGCGCAGCGGCAGCAGCAGCCACACCAGCACCAGCAGGCCTGCCCAGGCGATGGCGCCGCGCCGCCAGTGCATGCCGTCGTCGGCCGGTTGTGCCAGTTCGTCGATGGCTTCGGGATCCTGTGCGGCGGCGCGGCCCATGAAGTCGAAGGCGGCCACGATGGCGTCTGCGGTGTCGCCCTGGCGCAGGCGCGGGGCCAGGTAGTCGTCCAGCGCGTGCCGCGCGACCACGTCGGGCAGCACGCCTTCCAGGCCGTAGCCCACCTCGAAGCGCGAACGCCGGTCCTGCATCGCCAGCACCAGCAGCAGGCCGTTGTCGCTGCCCTGCCGGCCGAGCCGCCAGGTGCGGAACGCGCGCTCGGCCAGGCGCTCGATCGGTTCGTCCTGCAGCGACGGCACCAGGTAGACCGCGCCCCAGATGTGCTGGCGCTCGCGCAGGCGCTGCAGCGCCGCGTTGATCCGTTGGGTGTCGTCCGCGCTGAGCGTGCCGGCGGGATCGACCACGTTCGGCGTATAGGGCGGAATGGCGACGGCGCCGCGGCCGAGCGCCGGCCACAGCAGCAGGGCCAGGAGCAGCAGCGTACCGAGCCGGAACGGCGCCCAGGCGCGCAGCGTGCTGGGGCTGCAGCGCGGGGTGGTGACGTGTGGACGCTGTTTGCGCATCGCTAGGCCAGGCTGTGCAGGGCCGCGGCCCGCGCATGCAGCACGGTCGTGTCGAACAGCGGCACCGCCGCGTCGGCGGCGCCAACCAGCAAGCCGATCTCGGTGCACCCCAGGATCACCGCCTCGGCGCCTTGCGCCTGCAGCCCCGCGATCACCTCGCGGTAGCGCAGCCGCGACGATGCCTGGACCACGCCCTGGCACAGTTCCTCGTAGATGATGCGGTGCACGTCCTCGCGCGCCGGCGCATCCGGGATCAGCACCTCGAAGCCACGCCGCTGCAGCCGTTCGCGGTAGAACGCCTGCTCCATGGTGAAGCGCGTGCCGAGCAGGCCGACGCGGACGATGCCGGCGGCCTGCAGCGCATCGGCGGTGGCATCGGCGATGTGCAGCAGCGGCAGCGGCACCGCGGCGGCGATCGCGTCGGCGACGCAATGCATGGTGTTGGTGCACAACACCAGGAAATCGGCGCCGCCGGCCTGCAGTGCGCGCGCCGACGCCGCCAATGCGGCGCCGGCCGCATTCCAGTCGCCGTCGCGCTGGTACTGCGCGATCTCGTGGAAGTCCACGCTGTACAGCAGCAGCTTGGCCGAGTGCAGTCCACCCAGCTGTGCGCGCACCGTCTCGTTGATGTGCCGGTAGTAGGGCAGGGTGGATTCCCAGCTCATGCCGCCGATCATGCCGATGGTCTTCATCCTGCGTCGCTTGCTGCCGTCTTGAGTGCGCGAGGATGGTAACGGCATCGGCCGCGCGCAGCGACCGTGCGTGGCACTCAGGCGTCCAGCGTCGGTGGCGTGCCGGCACCGGCGCGTGCCGCGCGCCGCGCCAGCACCGCCTCGCGATGGGCGATGTAGGCGTTGGCGCCGAGGATCACCACTGCGCCGAGCACGGTGCCGCCGTCCGGGGTTTCGTCGAACAGCCACCAACCGAACAGCGCCACCAGCGGCAGCTGGGTGAAGCTGATCGGGGTCAGTGCAGAGACTTCGCCGAGGCGCAGCGCGTGCGTCCACAGCAACTGGCCGAGGGTGCCGAACAGGCCGGTGGCCAGCAGCCACAGCCAGTCGATGCCGTGCGGCCAGCGCCAGACGAACAGCGCCGGCAGCAGCGACATCGGCACCCAGAACGCGTAGGTGTAGAACACCACCGTGTTGGCGGCGTCCACCCGCGCCAGTTGCTTGATCTGGATCGCGACCAGGGCGCTCATCACCGCCGCCAGCACCGCCACCAGGGTGCCGGGGCTGAACGCGGCGACGCCGGGGCGCACGATCAGCAGCACCCCGACGAAGCCGCACAGCACCGCCAGCCAGCGTCGCAGCCGCACCGTCTCGCCCAGCCACAGCGCCGCGGCCAGGGTCGCGAACAAGGGGGTGGAGTAGGACAGCGCGATCGCCTGCGACAGCGGCAGGTGGCCGATCGCCCAGAACCCGGCCAGCATCGACACCAGGCCGATCGCGGTGCGCAGCAGGTAGCGCGGCAGTTGCGCGGTGCGCGGCCATGGCCGGCCCGGACGCAGCAGCATCGGCAGCAGGAACAGCAGGCCGAACAGGTTGCGGAAGAAGGCGATCTGCAGCGTGGACAGCTGCGCCGATGCCAGCCGGATCGCCACCACCATCAGCCCGAAGGCCATCGTACTGGCCAGCATCAGCAGCGCCGCGCGCAGCGGCGTGGGCGCGCTTACCACTGCGCGCCGACGATGCGCGGTTCCGGCTCCAGGATGACGCCGAAGCGCTCGCCCACCGAGGCGGTGATGCGTCGCGCCAGCGCCAGCAGTTCGGCACCGCTGGCCTGGCCGTGGTTGACCAGCACCAGTGCGTGCGTGGCGGACACGCCGGCATCGCCGTCGCGGTAGCCCTTCCAGCCGCAGGCCTCGATCAGCCACGCCGCCGACAGCTTGCGCTGGCTGTCGTCGTCGCCGGGAAACACCGGCAGCGCCGGGTGTTCGTGCTGCAGCGCCAGCGCCTGTTCCAGCGGCAGCAGCGGGTTCTTGAAGAAGCTGCCGGCGTTGCCGAGCACGTCCGGGTCGGGCAGCTTGCGCCTGCGGATGTTGATCACCGCCTGGGCCACGTCGGGTGCGCCGGGGGTGGCGATGCCCATCGCCTGCAGTTCCTCGCCGATGCCGGCGTAGTCCAGGCGCAGCGCGTGCAGCCGCGGCAGGTTGAACTCCACCGCGGCGATCAGGTAGCGGTCGGGCTGGCGCTTGAACAGACTGTCGCGGTAGCCGAACTCGCAGGCGGCCGCGTCCAGCCGCACGAAGCGCGCATCGGCGCGGTCGTAGGCCTCGACCACATGCACGAACTCGCCCATCTGCGCGCCATAGGCGCCGATGTTCTGGATCGGCGCGGCGCCGACCGTGCCGGGGATCAGCGCCAGGTTCTCCAGGCCGGACAGGCCCTGCGCCAGCGACCACATCACCAACTCGTGCCAGCCCACGCCGGCGCCGGCGCGGACGATGGCGTAGTCGGCGCGGTGTTCCAGGGTGTCGATGCTGCGGTTGGCGAAGCACAGCACCACCCCGGGCGCGTCGCCGGCGAACAGCATGTTGCTGCCGCTGCCCAGCGGCAGCAGCGCGGCGCCGGCAAGCTCCGGCGCCAGCAGCGCCTCGGGCAGCGCCTCGGGCGCGAAGATCTGCAGCAGCCACGGTGCCTGTGCGGCGACGTGGAAGGTGTTGAGCGCCTGCAGCGGCGCCTGCGCGGTGAGCGACCAGGCCGTCGTGCTCATGGCGCGACCACGTCCCCGCGGCTGGGTGCTTCGCGGCGCCGGCGCATCGCCTCGACGCACTCGCCGATCAGCTCCGGACCGCGGAACACCAGCCCGCTGTAGCACTGCACCAGGGCCGCACCGGCGGCCATCTTCGCCACCGCGTCGGCGCCGGACAGGATGCCGCCGACACCGATCAGCGGGATGCTCTCGGGCAGGCGCGCGCGCAGCCGGCGCAGCACCAGGGTGGACTGGCCCAGCAGCGGCGCGCCGGACAGGCCGCCGCTTTCGGCGCCCAGCGGCTCGTGCTCCAGGCCGGGTCGGGCGACGGTGGTATTGGTGGCGATCACCCCGTCCACCTGCAGGTCCGACAGCACCCGCGCCGCCGCGTCGATGTCGCTGTCGCTCAGGTCCGGCGCCACCTTGACCAGCATCGGCACGCGCTTGCCGTGGCGCGCGGCCAGCGCTTCCTGCGCCTCGCGCAGCCGCGCGATCAACTGTCGCAGCGCCTGTTCTTCCTGCAGTTCGCGCAGTCCGGCGGTGTTGGGCGAGGAGATGTTGACGGTGACGTAGTCGGCCAGCGCGTAGACCTTCTCCAGGCAGTGCAGGTAGTCGGACGCGGCGTCCTCGTTCGGGGTGTCCTTGTTCTTGCCGATGTTGATGCCGAGCAGGCCGCGCCGGCGCCGCGCGCGCTCGACGTTGCGCACCAGCGCATCCACGCCGAGGTTGTTGAAGCCCATGCGGTTGATCACCGCCTGCTGCCGTGGCAGGCGGAACATGCGCGGCTGCGGATTGCCGGCCTGCGCGCGCGGGGTGACGGTGCCGATCTCGACGAAGCCGAAGCCTAGCGCCAGCAGCGCGTCGATGTGCTCGCCGTTCTTGTCCAGGCCCGCGGCCAGCCCGACCGGATTGGGAAACTCCAGGCCGAAGGCGCGCGTGGGCATCGGTGCGATCGTGCGCGCCAGCAACGGATTGGTGCCGGTACGGTAGGCCAGCTCGATCGCGCGCAGGCCCAGGGCGTGGGCGCGCTCGGCGTCGAAGGCGAACAGGAACGGTCGGGCGAGGGAATACATGGCGTGGCTCAGGTCAGCGTCCCGGCGAAGGCGCGGGTGCGGTAATGGAACGCGACGACGCCGTCGCGCTGGTGCCGGTCGAACAATGCACGCAACGCCTCCAGCATCGGCGCGTGGCGCGGGTGGCCGGGCAGCGGCGCGTAGGAGGACGACAGCAGGCGCCCGCGCAGCGCCTCGAAGTCCATGCGCTGTTCGTTGGGGAACTGCGCGGTGCCGCGCAGGCCGGCGCCGAACCAGCGCTGCATGGTGGCATCGTCGTGGTAGCGCTCGGCCACCGCGCTGTAGTCGGTGCCGTATTCCAGCAGCAATTGCTCGTAACCTTCCAGGAACGGCGTAGCGTCGAGCAGGCGTGAGTTCCAGTACACCAGCGCCAGGCCGCCGGGGCGCAGCACCCGCGCCCATTCGCGGCGCACCGCCTCCAGGTCGAACCAGTGGAAGGCCTGCGCGGCGCTGATCAGGTCGACGCTGGCATCGGCCAGGGTGGTGGCTTCGGCGCTGCCGTCGACGGCACGAAAGCCCGGCTGGTCCTGCAGCAATTCCTCGGCGGCCGCGCGCATTGCCGCGTTCGGCTCCACTGCCAGGGTCGGGTGCCCGGCCTGCAGGAACAGGCGGGTGGAGATCCCGGTGCCGGCGCCGATGTCGGCGACCAGCGCGTCGCGGGCCACGCCCAGCTCGCCGTGCACCCACTCGAGCAGGGCCGGCGGATAGCTGGGGCGGTAGCGCACGTAATCGGCGACGCGGTCGCTGAAGCGCTCGCGCGGCGCGGCGGCGTCCCGGCTCACGACTGGGTGCTGGCGAACCACGCCAGCCCGCCGAAGAACAGCACGAAGGCCAGCACCGCCAGCACGGCCAGCACCACCGCGGCCCAACCCAGGATCAGCCCGCCCACCGCCAGGCCATCGCCCTGGAAGCGCTGCGGCTGGCGGCGGATCTGCGCGCGCGCCAGATGCCCGGTGACGATCGCGCCGAGGCTGCCGAGCACCGGCATCAGGGTCCAGCCGAGGATGCCGGCGATCAGGCTGACCACCGCCAGGGAATTGGTTTCGCGCACCTGACTCATCGCGCTCGCTCCTTGCATAAGGAAAGGGAGCGGCGGCCGCAGCGCGCGGCCGCCGCGCTCACCGCGTCACAGATCGAACTTGATGCCCTGCGCCAGCGGCAGCGAATCGGAGTAGTTGATCGTGTTGGTCTGCCGACGCATGTACACCTTCCACGCGTCCGAGCCGGATTCGCGGCCGCCGCCGGTGTCCTTCTCGCCGCCGAAGGCGCCGCCGATCTCGGCGCCGGAGGTGCCGATGTTGACGTTGGCGATGCCGCAGTCGCTGCCGGCCGCGGACAGGAACTTCTCCGCCGCCTTCAGGTTCTGCGTGAAGATCGACGAGGACAGGCCCTGCGGCACGCCGTTCTGCATGTCGATGGCCTCGTCCAGGGTGCTGTACTTCATCACGTACAGGATCGGCGCGAAGGTCTCGTGCTGCACCACTTCATCGCTGTTCTTCAGGCCGGTGACGATCGCCGGCAGCACGAAGTTGCCCGGGCGGTCCAGCGCGGTGCCGCCGGTCTCGACGGTGCCGCCGGCGGCCTTGGCCTTGGCGATCGAGTCCAGGAACTGCTCGACCGCGCCGCGGCTGTTCAGCGGACCCATCAGGTTGGCCGGGTCGGTGGGATCGCCGATCTTGCCTTCGACCTGCTTGTAGGCCTTGACCAGGGTGGCCAGCACGGTGTCGTAGATCGATTCGTGCACGATCAGCCGGCGCGTGGTGGTGCAGCGCTGGCCGGCGGTGCCGACCGCGCCGAACACGATGCCGGGCACGGCCAGCTTCAGGTCGGCGCTCTCGTCGAGGATGATCGCGTTGTTGCCGCCCAGTTCCAGCAGGCAGCGGCCCAGCCGGCGCGCGCACTTCTCGGCGACGACGCGGCCGACCTGGGTCGAGCCGGTGAAGCTGATCAGCGGGATGCGGGTGTCCTCGACCAGGCGCTCGGACAGCGCCACGCCGGCGTCGTTGATCAGGAAGAAGATGTCCGGGAAGCCGGCATCGCGCAGCGCGTCGTTGCAGATCTTCATCGACGCGATGGCGGTCAGTGGGGTCTTGTTGGACGGCTTCCAGATGCAGATGTCGCCGCAGATCGCCGCCAGGAACGCGTTCCAGCTCCACACCGCGACCGGGAAGTTGAACGCACTGATGATGCCGACCAGGCCCAGCGGCTGGTACTGCTCGTACATGCGGTGGCCCGGACGCTCCGAGTGCAGGGTGTAGCCGTACAGCATGCGGCTCTGGCCGACTGCGAAATCGGCGATGTCGATCATCTCCTGCACTTCGCCGTCGCCTTCCGGCTTGCTCTTGCCCATTTCCAGCGCGACCAGCGAGCCCAGCGCGTCCTTGTGCTTGCGCAGTGCCTCGCCGCACAGCCGCACCGCCTCGCCGCGGCGCGGGGCCGGGGTGGTGCGCCAGACCTTGAACGCGGCCTGGGCGCGGGCGATCACCGTCTCGTAATCCTGCTCGGTGGTGGCCTGCACCTCGGCGATGATGGCGTTGCTCGACGGGTTCAGCGGCTGCAGTACGCCGGCGCCGGTGGCGCTGGACCACTCGCCGTTGCCGAGATAGGTGCCGGAGTTGGTGGCGGCGAGGCCGAGCGCCTTGAGCAGGTCAGCGGACATGGAATCTCCTGGGTTCGTTGCGACAGGGAAGGCGACCGCAGGCGGGGGACGCGGGACGCGAAGCCGGCAATTTTAGCAGACCGGACGTAGCCGGCCGTCGCCGCTGCCGGGCTGGGTGCCTCGTGGGCGCGAAAGCCCACCGGCGCGCCGTCATGGCGGCTCCGCCACGTGCTTCGGCAAGCAAGAAGGAGGACCGGGGGGAGAGAGTCGCTGCCGGCAGGAGCGCCGCTGCCGCCGACATGAACGAAATGGTGACCCCGGCGCGATTCGAACGCACGACCTGTCCCTTAGGAGGGGACCGCTCTATCCAGCTGAGCTACGGGGCCATTGGCCTGCGGGGGGATTCTACGACGCTGAATCGCGCGTTGTCGCCCCGGCCTGCAATAACGTCCTTTACACCTTGTGCCGACGCGGACTGAGCATCGCCCTGCGTAGGCTGCGGACGTCGGCCACTGCGCCTGGCGGCGATTCGCGCCGCGATCCCGCGTCGTCGCAGAGTCGACACATGACGGACGCAGTTGCCTCCGTCACGTTCGCTACAAGCGTCCCGACCGCAGTTGCTGCGGCGGGATGATCGCCGCCGCGCATCGGCGGTCCTGGTCGCCGCGGGCTGGCATGACTGCCGGTTGTCCGGCATGCCCGCAGCGATTCCCACCCCTATGCGAAGCAGGAGTTACAGATGAAAACAGCAATGAAGATGGTCCTGGTCGGTTCGATGCTGGCTGCCCTGGCAGCGTGCAAGCGCGATGGCGACCAACCGGCCACCGATCCGAATGCCGCCAACCCGCCGGCCGCGGCCGATGGTAGCCCGGCAGGCGGCAGCACCGCGCCGGCAGGCAGTACGGCGCCGGCGGGCAGCACCAGCGGCGACGCCACCGGCACCGCGACCGGCACCGCGACCGGCACCACCGGCACCGATGCCGGCCAGGGCACCATGCAGGGACAGGACGGCACGTCGCCGACCACCCCGCAGGACCCGGCCAACCCGGATCCGCAGCAGCCGACGCAGACGCCGCCGGCGGATCAGAAGCAGCAGTAAGGCTTGCGCAAGCGCGCGGCGCCACGGGCGTCGCGCGCTCGGTCGGTGCGGATCGTTCGGTACGGGTCGCATCGGCATTTTCCGCGTGCTTGCTTGCCATGCGACCCGGCGCAACACCGGGTTTTTCAGGCTTTCGCGATAGTCACTTTTGCAACCGTCTTGCTTGGCCAGTCGGCCGATGCTGCGCTTGCACACGCGGCGCTTGACAGCGCCCCGGCGCATGATGTCCTCTTGCGTCCATGCCTCTGGTCCACGCCCTCGTCGCTCCCTCGCTTCCGCGTTCGCTTCTGCGCGCGGCTGCGGGCGCTGCGGGCATTACCACCGGTATTACCACCCTCACCATTCGCCCGGTGCGGCCCGTCGTCTTCGTCTGATCGTCGAACACCACGGCCCCGCACCCGGATCAGGATGCGGGGGACACCCTCGGCCTGATGCGAGCGGGGCCTCCACTCCGAGGTCTCCCATGTCGTCCCCCGCCGTCGCTTCCGCTGTCGCCGTTTCGCCCGATTCCGCCGTCGATCCCGCGCTCGCCGCTGCCACCGTCGTGCACAAGTTCGGCGGCACCTCGGTGGCCGATGCCGAACGCTACCGCCATGTCGCGCAACTTTTGCTGGCGCGCCCGGAGCGGCTCCAGGTCACCGTCGTCTCGGCGATGAAGGGCGTCACCGATGCCTTGATCGGCCTGGCCGAGTTGGCCGCGCGCGGCCACGGCGACTGGCGCGAGCGCTGGCACGAAACCCGCGCCCGCCATCGCGCCGCCGCCGTGGCGCTGCTCGGCGAGCACGCCGGCGCCACGGTGGAATGGCTGGACGCGCGCTTCGAGCATCTGGCCGAGATCCTCGCCGCGCTGGCGGTGATCGGCGAGCTGCCACGGGAAGTGCTGGATCGCGTGCAGGGCCTGGGCGAGGTGTATTCGGCGCAACTGCTGGGCGATCACCTGCGGGCGCTGGGCGAGGACTGCGCGGTGCTGGATGCGCGCGAGGTGCTGGTGGTCGACCGCGGCGAGCTGGGCGTGGACGTGGACTGGGAGGCCAGCGCGCAGCGCCTTGCGCAGTGGCGCGCGCAGCACCCGCAGCAGCGCATCGTGGTCACCGGCTTCGTCGCCCGCGACCGCGCCGGCCGCATCACCACGCTCGGCCGCAACGGCAGCGACTACTCCGGCGCGATCTTCGCCGCGCTGTTCGAGGCGGCCGAACTGCACATCTGGACCGACGTCGACGGCGTGCTCTCGGCCGACCCGCGGGTTGTGCCCGAAGCGGTGCAACTGGAAACGCTCAGCTACGACGAAGCCTGCGAACTGGCGTACTTCGGCGCCAAGGTCGTCCATCCGCAGACCATGTCGCCGGCGATCGAGCGCGGCCTGCCGATCATCATCCGCAACACCTTCCAGCCCGAACACCCGGGCACCCGCATCACCGCCAGCAGCGCCACCAGCGGCCCGATCAAGGGCCTGACCCTGAGCCCGGACCTGGCCGTGCTGAATCTGGAGGGCACCGGCCTGATCGGCGTGCCCGGCACCGCCGAACGCGTGTTCGCCGCGCTGCGCAACGCGCGCGTGTCGGTGGTGATGATCTCGCAGGGTTCTTCCGAACATTCCATCTGCTGCGTGGTGCGGCAGAACGAGGCCGAGCGCGCGCGCGACGCGGTGCTTTCCGCGTTCGCGCACGAACTGGTCGTCGGCCAGGTGCAGCGCGTGCAACTGACCACCGGCATCAGCGTGCTGGCCGCGGTCGGCGACGGCATGGCCGGCCAGCCCGGCGTGGCCGCGCGCCTGTTCGAGTCGCTGGGCCGCGCCCAGGTCAACATCCTGGCGATCGCGCAGGGCTCGTCCGAGCGCAACATCTCGGTGGCCATCGACAGCGCGCACGCGACCAAGGCGCTGCGCGCCGCGCATGCCGGCTTCTGGCTGTCGCCGCAGACCTTCTCGGTCGGCGTGATCGGGCCGGGCAACGTCGGCGCGGCACTGCTGGACCAGTTGCGCGCCGCGCAGCCGCAATTGCTGGCCAAGGCCAACCTCGACCTGCGCCTGCGCGCGGTCGCCTCGCGCAGCACGATGCGCCTGGAGCCGCGCGCCTTCGCCGGCGACTGGCGGCAGGCGCTGGCCGCCGGCCAGCAGCCGACCGACCTGGACGCGTTCACCGCCCACCTGCTGTCGGCGCACCTGCCGCATGCGGTGATCATCGACTGCAGCGGCAGCGCCGACGTCGCCGACCGCTATGCCGGCTGGCTGGCCGCCGGCATCCACGTGGTGACTCCGAACAAGCAGGCCGGCGCCGGGCCGCTGCCGCGCTTCCACGCGATCCGCGCCGCCGCCGCCGCCAGCGGCGCGCGGTTCCGCTACGAGGCCACGGTCGGCGCCGGCCTGCCGGTGATCACCACCTTGCGCGACCTGGTCGATACCGGCGACGCCGTCACCGCGATCGAAGGCATCTTCTCCGGCACCCTGGCCTGGCTGTTCAACAAGTACGACGGCAGCGTGCCGTTCGCGCAGCTGGTGGCCGAGGCGCGCGGCATGGGCTACACCGAACCGGACCCGCGCGACGACCTGTCCGGCACCGACGTGGCGCGCAAGCTGGTGATCCTGGCGCGCGAGGCCGGGCACGAATTGAGCCTGGAGGACGTGGCGGTGGAAAGCCTGGTGCCGGAGGCGCTGCGCCAGGCCAGCGTGGACGATTTCATGGCGCGCCTGCACGAAGTCGATGCCGTCTTCGCGCAGCGCCTGCAGGCGGCCAAGGCGCGCGGCTGCGTGCTGCGCTACGTGGCGCGGCTGGCGCCGGGCCATGCGCCCAGCGTGGGCCTGGTGGAACTGCCGGCCGACCATGCCTTCGCCAACCTGCGCCTGACCGACAACGTGGTGCAGTTCACCACCCGCCGCTACTGCAACAATCCGCTGGTGGTGCAGGGGCCGGGCGCCGGCCCGGAGGTGACCGCCGCCGGCGTGTTCGCCGACCTGCTGCGGGTGGCGGCGGGCGAGGGCGCGCGCCTGTGAGCCGGATGCAGACGCTCGCGGCCGGTGCTGTCGGCACCGCTGCGCTGCCGACGCAGGCCCGCGCGTTCGCGCCGGCTTCGGTGGCCAACGTGGCGGTGGGGTTCGACCTGCTGGGCTATGCGGTGGAGGGCGTCGGCGACACGGTGACGGTACGTCGCATCGATGCGCCTGAGGTGCGCATCGCGGCGATCCGCGGCACCACCGTGGCGTTGCCGCTGGAGGCGGCGCGCAATACCGCCGGCGCTGCCCTGATGTCGCTGCGCGAGGCCTTGGCGCTGCCGTTCGGCTTCGAACTGGAGATCGACAAGGGCATTCCACTCAGCTCCGGCATGGGCGGCTCGGCCGCCTCGTGCGTGGCGGCGCTGGTGGCGGCCAACGCGTTGTTGGACGTGCCGCTGTCACGCGACCAGCTGTATCGCTATGCGCTGGACGGCGAGGCGGTGGCCAGCGGCAGCCGCCACGGCGACAACCTCGGGCCGATGCTGCTGGGCGGGCTGGTGTTGTCGACCCTGGAGCGGTTGGTGCCGGTACCGGTGCCGGGCGGTTGGCACAGCCTGCTGGTGCATCCGGACGCCACGCTGGAGACGCGCCACGCGCGCGCGGCGTTGGCCGGGGAGTACCGGCTCGGCGAGTTCGTGGCGCAGAGCGCGAACCTGGCGTTGGTGCTGGCGGGTTGTCATGCCGGCGACGAGTCCCTGGTGCGCGCCGGCTTGCGCGACGTGCTCATCGAGCCGCGGCGTGCGCCGCTGATCGTCGGTTTCGACGCGGCCAAGGCGGCGGCGTTGGCGGCGGGGGCGATGGGCGCGGGCATTTCCGGCGCCGGCCCCAGCGTCTTCGCTTGGTTCGCCACCCGCGCCGAGGCCGAGGCGGCGGCACCGGCGGCGCAGGCGGCCTTCGCTGACGCGGGCTTCGGCAGCCAGCATTGGGTCTCGCCGCTGCAGTGTCCGGGAGCGACGTTGCTGTAGCCACTTATGGAGCGGTGCGTTGTCCGCGCCGCTGTTGCTCTTGCTGTTGCTAGTGTCGTTGCTGTTGCCGATTTCGAATTTGCTTTTGCTGTTGCAGTCGCTGTTGCTGTGGTCGTTGGTTTTGTTTTTGCTGTTGCCGTACCGGGTTCCCTTCCGAAGCGGCGGCCATCGCGGGGAAACACCCGAAGGGCGGCGTACATGGATGTACGCCGTCCGCGGCAGGGGCAGGATGCCCCTTCCGCGGATCCCCGTGCTGGACGCGGACCCGGAGCGCGCAGCGCGGAGGGCGCGAGGCAGGGCGCGCTTTCTTTTGGTTACCTTTTCTTTGCGCGAGCAAAGAAAAGTAACTCGCCCGCAAGGGCGAAAGCCTTTGCTGTTGTTGTTGCTTTAAGACCCATGTAGGAGCGGCTTCAGCCGCGACCAAGGAGGTGACGAAGCACCTGTCGCGGCTGAAGCCGCTCCTACAAGTTCCGTGCGTCCGACAGGAAAAAAAGCAACCAACAGCAACAGCTTTCGCCTGGCGGCGAGTCACTTTTCTTTGCTTGTGCAAAGAAAAGTAACCAAAAGAAAGCACACCCCGCAGCGCGCCCTCCGCGCTAACGCGCTCCGGGTCCGCAGCCACGACGGGCATTTTTCGACGGCACATCCCTGTGCCGGCGAAAAACGACGCGCATCCTGCGCGTCGCCCTTCGGGTATTCGCCCGCCGCGGCTGCCGCGCCGAGGGGACCCCGGGTGAAGCAAAACAGCAACAGCCACAGCCACAGCAACAGCCACAGCAACAGCAACAGCCACAGCCACAGCCACAGCAACAGCAACAGCAACAGCCACAGCCACAGCTAAGAACGACAGTGCGATCGAATTCCCCCTGTTAATGGAACCACCATGAACTTCATCTCCACCCGTAATGCCGCACCTTCGGTCTCGCTCAGCCAAGCCATCGCCGCCGGCCTCGCCCCCGATGGCGGCCTGTACGTGCCCGATCGCATGCCCGCCGCCCGCGACCTGCGCGCCGGCGCCAGCCTCGCCGAGACCGCGGAGGAGCTGCTGGCACCGTTCTTCGAGGGCGACGCCCTGGCCGCGGAACTGCCGGCCATCTGCGCCGAAGCCTTCGACTTCCCTGCGCCGCTGCAGCCGCTGGCCACGCCGGGCGACCACGCGCTGGAGCTGTTCCACGGGCCGACCGCCGCGTTCAAGGACTTCGGCGCCCGCTTCCTGGCGGCCTGCCTGACCCGCCTGCGGCGCAGTGCGGCGACGCCGCTGACCATCCTGGTCGCCACCTCGGGCGACACCGGTGCCGCGGTCGCGGCCGCGTTCCATCGCCAGCCCGGGCTGCGCGTGGTGGTGCTGTATCCGGACGGGCGCGTGTCGCCGCGGCAGGCGCACCAACTTGGCTGCTTCGGCGACAACATCCACGCCTTGCGCGTGGCCGGCTCCTTCGACGATTGCCAGGCGCTGGTCAAGCAGGCGCTGAACGACGCCGAGCTGCAGGCACAGGCACCGTTGAGTTCGGCCAACAGCATCAGCCTGGGGCGCTTGCTGCCGCAGATGAGCTACTACGCACACGCAGCGCTGCAGCACCATGCCGCGCATGCGCAACTGCTGAACCTGGTGGTGCCGACCGGCAATCTCGGCAACGCATTGGCCGCGATCCTGGCGCGTGCGCTGGGCGTGCCGCTGGGCCGGATCGTGCTGGCGACCAACGCCAACCGCGTGTTGCCGGACTTCTTCGCCGGCGCCGACTACGCGCCGCAGCCCAGCGTGGCGACCCTGGCCAACGCGAT
This sequence comes from Xanthomonas sp. D-109, assembly GCF_017746095.1. Lineage (NCBI taxonomy): Bacteria > Pseudomonadati > Pseudomonadota > Gammaproteobacteria > Lysobacterales > Lysobacteraceae > Xanthomonas > Xanthomonas sp. D-109. The sequence goes on along the minus strand of NZ_JAGHWV010000011.1, from coordinate 47,475 downwards.
GGACGTCGGCGCGCCGAGCAACGTCGAGCGCCTGCGCTGGCTGTACCAGGGCGACGACGCCACGCTGCGCACGCAGTTCCAGGCGTACTCGGTGGACGATGCGCAGATCCGCCAGACCATCGGCGAGCGTTTCCGTCGCTACGGCGAGGTGCATTGCCCGCATACCGCCACCGCGCTGCACGTGCTGCAGCAACTGCGCGCCGAAGGCGCCGAGGCCGACGCCGGCGACTGGGCAGTGGCGGCCACTGCGCATCCGGCCAAGTTCGAAGGGGTGGTGGAGCCGCTGATCGGGCAGCCGGTGGCGGTACCGCCGGCCCTGGCGGCGTTGCTGCAGCGGCCGGCGCAGGCCGAGCCGATCGCGCCGGACTACGCGGCCTTGCGCGCGCGGCTGCTCGCCGGCTGAGCGGTGCGCAGGCGGCGCCTGCGCACGTGGTGGCTCAGTCGGACGGCTGCAGCCGCTGCCAGGCGGCCAGGACGATGCCGCGTACTTGCAGCCAGTCCAGGCGCGAACGCGGGTGGTCGCGCAGGAACACGTCGCGCAGCTGCGCGACCACGTCCTCCACGCGCTGGCCGTGGTACTTGAGGTAGGCGTCGTAAGCCAGCTTCAGCGCCGGCTCGTAGTCGTGGAACGTGTAACCGGGCTGATGGAAGGGGCTGTGTACGAACTGCGCCTTCCAGAACTCCAGTTCGCGCTCGCGATCCAGCATCACGCAGGCGCGCGAGGCGTGTTGCATCTCGATGGCGACGGCCATGTTGGCCCTCCGAGTGGTCCCCCCCACCGGCACCGCGGCGGCGCCGCAGGTGTATTGCGCACGCAGTCTAAGCCGGCAGGACGCTGCTGCCGCGGGGGCCGGCTGAAGCGTTCAGAGCGGGCGCGGCGACAGCATTGCACGCGCTGGCAGACAAGGCGACCCGTTGGCCGCCAGCGGAGACTGCACGGTTGTCCACACGCGATGTGGAGCGTTGCCCTGGAATCCTGTGGATAACTGGCCGGGCGCCGCACGGCGTCAGTGCCTGCAGCGGCGTGGCGAAAAAATCGCCACCTCGGTCCGCTCAGTCTTCGTCCGACGCCAGCCGGTGCAGCGCGGCGAAGTCACGGATCTCGACCACATGCAGCTGCGGCAAGGCGATCAGACCCTGCTGGCGCAGCTTGGTGAAGGTGCGGCTGACCGTCTCCATGGTCAGGCCGAGATGGTCGGCGATGTCGCCGCGGCCCATTGGCAGCACCACCTTGTTGCCGGCATCGCCCTGGCGCGCGGCGCGGGCGGCGAGCTTGAGCAGGAAATCGGCCAGCTTCTCGGTCGGCTGCAGCCGCGCCAGCGCCAGCGCCGCGTCCTGCGCCGCGTCCAGTTCCAGGCAGGCGCGCTGCAGCAGCTTGCGCTCCAGGTGCGGGAACTGGCTACGCAACTGCTGCATCTGCGCCACCGGGACCCGGCACACCCGGCTGTCGGCGATGGCTTCGATGTCGTGCCGGTGCCGGGCCGATTCGCTCAGGCCCACGTAGTCGCCGGGCAGCACGAAGCCGGCCACCTGGCGACGGCCGTCGGCGAGGGTACGGACCAGGCGCAGTGCGCCGGCGGTGACGGTATAGACCGCCTGCCGTGCCTCGCCGGTGCGCGCCAGGGTGGCGCCGGTGGCATAGGTCAGCGAGGTGGTGACCCGTTCCAGCGCCTGCACCTCGTCGCAGGCCAGCGCCGAGCAGATCGCCAGGTGGCGGACCGCGCAATGCAGGCATTCGTTGCCGTGCGGCACGCGCGGGGCGGCCGGTTCGGCGTACGGCACGTCGAATCCGGAAGGAGGCCTGTTCATGGGCATGGCAGCGGCTTCGGCACCCGCGAATGATACGCCGATGCGGCCGGGCGTGGCCGGTGCGGCTAGAATTGGCATCCCGCTCGCCCCCGAATCGCAGGAGTTCCGCACGTGATCAAGCCCCGTACGCCGCCCGGCATCATGGAATTGCTGCCGCGCGAGCAGATCGCGTTCCAGCGCATGCTGGACGTCATCCGCCGCAATTACGAGCGGTTCGGGTTCCTGCCGGTGGAAACGCCGGTGTTCGAGCTGTCCGACGTGCTGCTGACCAAGTCCGGCGGCGAGACCGAGCGCCAGGTGTACTTCGTGCAGTCCACCGGCGCGCTGGCCAATGCCGCGGCCGAGGGCGCCGAGGGCGGGCTGCCGGAATTGGCGCTGCGCTTCGACCTGACCGTGCCGCTGGCCCGCTATGTGGCCGAGCACGAGCACGAGCTGAGCTTCCCGTTCCGTCGCTACCAGATGCAGCGCGTGTACCGCGGCGAACGCGCCCAGCGCGGCCGTTTCCGCGAGTTCTACCAGTGCGATATCGACGTGATCGGCAAGGATGCGCTGAGCATCCGCTACGACGCCGAGGTGCTGGCGGTGATCCATGCGGTGTTCGCCGAACTGGGGATCGGCGATTTCGCCGTGCAATTGAACAACCGCAAGCTGATGCGCGGCTTCTTCGAGAGCCTGGGCGTGGCCGAGGGCGAGCGCCAGCTGGCGGTGCTGCGCGAGGTCGACAAGCTGGACAAGCGCGGTGCCGACTACGTGCGCGAGACGCTCACCGGCGAAGGCTTCGGCATTCCCGCCGAGCAGGTGCAGCGCATTCTCGACTTCGTCGCGGTGCGCTCCAGTGGCCATGCCGATGCGCTGGCGCGGCTGCAGGCGCTGGAGGCCGATGCGGCGTCCAGTGCGATCCTGCGCGAGGGCGTGGCCGAACTGCGCGAGGTGCTGGCCCTGGTCAAGGCGCTGGGGGTGCCGGAGACCGCGTACTGCCTGAATTTCTCCATTGCCCGTGGCCTGGACTACTACACCGGCACTGTCTACGAGACCCTGCTGACCGACTATCCGCAGATCGGCTCGATCTGCTCGGGCGGCCGCTACGAGGACCTGGCCAGCCACTACAGCAAGTCCAAGCTGCCCGGCGTGGGCATCTCCATCGGCCTGACCCGGCTGTTCTGGCAGTTGCGCGAGGCCGGGCTGATCGACGGCATCGCCTCCAGCAGCGTGCAGGCGATGGTGGCGCTGATGGACGAGGCCAAGCTGGACGACGCGCTGGACATCGCGCGACGCCTGCGCGCCGGCGGCATCAATACCGAAGTGCAGATGGAGCCGAAGAAGATCGGCAAGCAGTTCCAGTACGCGGCCCGCGCCGGCATCCGCTTCGTGGTGCTGGCCGGCGACGACGAACTGGCGCGCGGCGTGGTCGCGGTCAAGGACCTGCTGCGCGAGCAGCAGTTCGAGGTCGCCCGCGACGAGCTGGCCAGCACGCTGCAGGTGGAACTGGAGCAGGCCAAGGTGATGGCCTGAGTTTGGTGGCGACGGCCGGCGACGGCCGCCGCGCTCTGCAGGATTCTCGTAGGAGCGGCTTCAGCCGCGACCAGTATGGCCGGTAAACCCGGCCGTGGCTGATCCCCCAAGCGCGGGCGACAGCAGGCCCGCACCCTGCAGCATCGCCTTCAGCGCACGCCGCTGCGCGGCGTCGTCCGCCGGCCAGCCCTGCAACTGCGCGACGACCTTGCCGTCGCGCACCAGGAAGAACGTCGGCATGCGCCATTCGCGCGGCAGCAGCGGCCATTCCTCCACGTCGTAAATCGGATGCAGCGGCGTCTGCGGCTGCGCCTGGTTCCAGGCGCGCAGTGCCTCCAGGTCCTCGCTGCCGGGCGGCAGGGTCAGCCACAGCGCATGGCGGCGGAACGCCGGGCCCAGTTCGGGATCGGCGGCAATGGCGCGCGCGGCGTCGGCGGCGAAATGGCAGCCGGCGGTGACCAGGAGTTGGGTCGGCCCCAGATCGATGCGCTGCCGGCGCAGGGTGCGGCCATCGGCGTCCAGCGACCACAGCGTCGGCCCCTGCGCCGTCGCGCCCAGGCGGTCCTCGAAGCGCAGCCAATGCGGCCATTCGGCGCTGCCGCCATCGGCCAGCAGGCGCCGTGCGTCTTCCACACGATGCGCGAGCAGCAGCGCGTTGCCGGCGTCGTCCACCTGCGCCGCGCTGGCCTGGCCGCGGCGCCGCAACTGCGCCAACACCTGCAGTTGCGTGTCCAGTCCCGCCGGGGTGGGGCGCAGCGCGTAGGTCGCGACGACGGCCCGATACAGAAGGTCCAGCGCGGTCGCGTCCGATTGCCCGAGGGCGGCGGGGTCGAATGCTTCGGGCAGAGCGCTGCGCACTGCGGGCCAGGGATCGCGTCCAGTGCGGCCGAGGCTGTCCAGATTCAGGTTGTAGACGTTGTAGCGACGTTCCAGGTCGCCGATGGGGGCGGCGGGATCGTGGGCGCGCGGCTGCGTCGCCCAGTGCGGCAAGCTCTCGGCGTAGCGCTCGGCGCCGAACAGGGCCAGCAGTGCGCGGCCCTGTTCGCGGGTGAGCTGCGGCAGATCCTGCGTATCGAATCCGCCCAGGCCGTTGCGGCCGAACACCAGGCCGTCGAGAAAGCGCTCGCGCGCGCCGGGCGTGAGGGCATCCAGGGGCGTGGGCTGGCCGGCGTGGGCGCGCAGGTAGGCCTTGAGCTGGGCGGTGGAGCGGATCGGCAGTCCTGGCACAGTGGCCGCGGTCTCGCCGCTTGCGGCTCCTTGGAGGGGAGGCAGCGGCTGCGCAAGCGCCTGCGTCGCCAGGCACAGGGCAAGAGCGGCAGAACACGCATGGCGCATGCGGCATTCCAGAGCGGCGGCGGTCATCGCCGATCCTAACGGCTGCCGGGTACTCCTTCCATGCGCTGCCGGCGGCGTCTGCGCGCAGCGTGAGGCCAGATCGCGGCAACGCGCTGTGCGCCGGAACGCGCAACAGGATGGCCCGGAGGCTGAACGCCAGGTCGCTGCGACCCGCCCAAGCTTGACCTTGTAATAGCGTGCTATTACATTAGCGCAATGAAACAACGTCCCGCCCCTGCAGCAGACCGCGATGGCGACGCCTCGTTCAAGGCGTTGGCGCGTACCCTGGCCCAGCTCGGCAAGCCGCAGGAAGTGGCGGCGTTCCTGCAGGACCTGTGCACGCCGGCCGAGCTGGAGGCGATGGCGGACCGCTGGCGGGTGGTGCCGCTGCTGCTCAAGGGCGTGCCGTACCGCGAGATCCACGACCTGACCCAGGTCAGCGTCACCACCATCGGCCGTGTCGCACGGACCCTGGAATACGGCGCCGGCGGCTATGCCGCGGCGCTGCGCCGGCAGACGGCGCGCCCCTCCGATTCCCACTGAGATGTCCTGATGAGTGCTTCCCTGGCAGCACCGGCCCGCGACCGGCTGCGTATCGCGATCCAGAAGAGCGGCCGCCTGGCCGAGCCGGCCCGCGCGGTGCTGGCCGCCTGCGGGCTGAGCTGGCGCGAGAGCCGCGACAAGCTGTTCTGCTACGGCGAATCCCTGCCGGTGGACCTGCTGCTGGTGCGCGACGACGACATCCCCGGCCTGATCGCCGATGGCGTTTGCGACTTCGGCATCGTCGGCCGCAACGAACTCGACGAGCAGGCCGGCGAGCGCCGCCGCAATGGCTTGCCGGAGGCCTATCGCGCCCTGCGCGGGCTGAACTTCGGGCAATGCCGGTTGATGCTGGCGGTGCCGGAGAGCTGGGAGTGGAGCGGCCCGCAACAGGTGCAGGGGCTGCGCATCGCCACCAGCTATCCGGCGGTGCTGGCCGACTGGCTGGACGCGCGCGGCATCGCTGCGCAGGTGGTGGAGCTGTCCGGCTCGGTGGAGATCGCGCCGCGCCTCGGTACCGCCGACCTGATCTGCGATCTGGTGTCCAGCGGCGCCACCCTGGCCGCCAACCAGCTCAAGCCGGTGGAGACGCTGCTGGAGAGCGAGGCGGTGCTGGCCGGCCCGGTCCGCGAACCGGCCGATGCCCGCGCGGGCCTGGCGGCGATGCTGCTGCGCCGGCTCGACGGCGTGCTCAAGCTGCGCGACAGCAAGCTGCTGATGTTTCGCGCTGCGCGCGAGCGGGTCGCCGACCTGGCGCGGCTGCTGCCCGATGCCGAACCGCTGGTGCAACTGCCCGGCGACGCCGACGGCCCGCTGCAATTGCAGACCATGTGCCACGGGGCCATCACCTGGCAGCGCATGGAGGAACTGGAGCGCGCAGGCGCGCAGGGGTTGATGGTGTTGACGGTGGAGCGGTCGCTGGCATGAATCGATTGGAATGGAGCGCGCTCGACGCGCAGGAGCGCACCCAGGCGCTGACCCGGCCGGTGCAGCGCGTCGCCGACCAGACTCGCAGCGCCGTGGCGCAGGTGCTGGACGCGGTGCGCAGCCGCGGCGACGTCGCGTTGCGCGAGCTCACCGCGCGCTTCGACGGCGTGGTGCTGGAGACGCTCGAAGTGAGCGCCGAGGAGTTCGCCGCCGCCGAAGCGGCGGTGCCGGCGCCGCTGCGCGGGGCGATGGCCGAGGCGGCGGCGCGGATCGACACCTTCCACCGTGCGGGCATGGCGCAGCCGTATGCGGTCGAGACCGCGCCGGGCGTGGTCTGCGAGCGCGTGGTGCGGCCGATCGGGCGGGTCGGCCTGTACGTGCCGGCCGGCAGCGCACCGCTGCCGTCGACCGCGCTGATGCTGTGCGTGCCGGCGGCACTGGCCGGCTGCCGCGAGGTGGTGCTGTGCACGCCGCCGCGCGCCGACGGCTCGGCCGATCCGGCGGTGCTGGTCGCGGCGACGCTGTGTGGTGTGGACCGGGTGTTCAAGCTCGGCGGCGCCCAGGCGATCGCGGCGATGGGCTTCGGCACCGAGACCGTGCCGTCCTGCGACAAGCTGTTCGGTCCCGGCAACAGCTACGTCACCGAGGCCAAGCAGCAAATCGCGCAGGCCGGCGCGGCGGCGATCGACATGCCGGCCGGTCCGTCCGAGGTGCTGGTGATCGCCGACGCCGGCGCCGATGCCGCCTTCGTCGCCGCCGACCTGCTGTCGCAGGCCGAGCACGGCCCGGATTCGCAGGTGCTGCTGCTGTCCGACAGCGCCGCGCTGATCGAGGCGGTGGAGAACGAACTGGAGCGGCAGCTGGCGACGCTGCCGCGCGCGGCGATCGCCCGGCAGGCGCTGGCCGCGTCGCGGCTGATCCGTGTCGACACCCTGGAGGATGCCTTCGCCATCAGCAACCGCTACGCCCCGGAACACCTGATCCTGGCGCTGCGCGCGCCGCGCGACTGGCTGGACCGGGTCGAGGCCGCCGGCTCGGTGTTCCTGGGCGACTACACCCCCGAGGCGCTGGGCGATTACTGCAGCGGCACCAACCACGTGCTGCCCACCAGCGGCGCGGCGCGCGCCTACAGCGGCGTGAGCGTGGCCAGCTTCCAGAATTTCGTCAGCGTGCAGAGCGCCAGCGCCGCCGGCATCGCCACGATCGGCGGCTGCGCGGTGCTGATGGCGCGTGCCGAAGGCCTGGACGCGCACGCCAATGCGGTGGCGCTGCGCATGGAGAAGGCGGCATGAGCGCGGCCTCCGACGCGCGCGCCGTGCTGGCGCTGGTCCGCCCGGACCTGCGCGACTTCGCCGGCTACTCGTCCGCACGCAGCAGCGCGCTGCAGGGCGACATCTGGCTCAATGCCAACGAGTCGGCCTGGGCCAACGCCGCCGATGGCGACGCCGGCAACCGCCGCTATCCCGACCCGCAGCCGCCGGCGCTGCGCGCCGCCCTGGCGCAGCTGTACGCCTGCGCCCCGGAACAGGTGCTGCTCGGTCGCGGCAGCGACGAGGCCATCGACCTGCTGCTGCGCGCCCTGTGCGAGCCGGGCCGCGACGCCATCGTCATCACCCCGCCGGTGTTCGGCATGTACGCGGTCTGCGCGCGGCTGCAGAACGCGCGCGTGGTCGAGTTGCCGCTGCGCGATACCGCCGAAGGCCTGCTCACCGACGTGGACGCGGTGGTGGACGCCGCGCTGAGCCAGATGGCCAAGCTGGTGTTCCTGTGCTCGCCGGGCAACCCCGGCGGCGCGGCGATCGCGCTGGCCGACATCGCCCGCGCCGCCGAGCGCCTGCAGGGCCGTGCGGTGCTGGTGGTGGACGAAGCCTATGGCGAGTTCTCCGACGAGGCATCGGCGACGACCTTGCTCGCGCGCCACGCCAACCTGGCGGTGCTGCGCACGTTGTCCAAAGCCCACGCGCTGGCGGCGGCGCGGATCGGTTGCGTGATCGCCGATCCGGCGCTGATCGCGGTGCTGCGGCGTTGCCAGGCGCCGTATCCGATTCCGGCGCCGTGCACGCAACTGGCGCTGGCCGCGCTGCAGCCCGAACCGCTGCGGCAGACCGCGGCGCGGGTGCAGGAAGTGCGCGCCGAGCGCACGCGCATGCAGGCGGCGCTGGCGGCGCTGCCCGGCGTGCGCCAGGTGTATCCGTCGCAGGGCAATTTCCTGCTGCTGCGTTTCGACGACGCCGAGGGCGCGTTCCAGGCGCTGCTGGCGGCCGGCGTGGTAGTACGCGACCAGCGCGCCGCGCCCGGCCTGGGCGACGCACTGCGCATCACCCTGGGGACGCCGGCGCAGAACCAGCGCGTGCTTGGCGCGCTGCAGGCGTGGAGGGCGGCGGCATGACCCCGATCCTGTTCGTGGACCGCGACGGCACCCTGATCGAGGAGCCGGCCGATTTCCAGATCGACGCCTACGAGAAGCTGCGCTTCGTGCAGGGCGTGATCCCGGCGATGCTCAAGCTGCGCGACGCCGGCTACCAGTTCGTCATCGTCACCAACCAGGACGGCCTCGGCAGCGAGGCCTACCCGCAGGCCGCCTTCGATGGCCCCAACGGCCTGATGCTGCAGATCTTCGCCAGCCAGGGCATCGTGTTCCGCGAGGTGCTGGTCGACCGCAGTTGGCCGGCCGACAATGCGCCCACGCGCAAGCCCGGCATCGGCCTGATGCTGCCGTACCTGCAGGACCGCAGCATCGACTGGGCGCGCTCGGCGATGGTCGGCGACCGCGTCACCGACATCCAGTTCGCCGAGAACCTGCGCATCCGCGGCTTCCAGTTGCGCACCGCGCAGTTCGGCGGCGAGTGGGACTGGGCCGGCATCGCCCACGAGCTTGCCGATGCGCCGCGGCGTGCGCGGGTGCAGCGCGACACCAAGGAAACCCGCATCGCGGTGGAACTGGACCTGGATCTGGTGCGCGACCCGCACTGCGCCACCGGCCTGCCGTTCTTCGACCACATGCTCGAGCAGATCGGCAAGCATGGCGGCTTCGCCCTGGACGTGCGCGCCGAAGGCGACCTGCACATCGACGAACACCACACCATCGAGGACACCGGCCTGGCGCTGGGCCAGGCACTGCGGCAGGCCTTGGGCGACAAGCGCGGCATCGGTCGCTACGGCTTCACCCTGCCGATGGACGAGACCCTGGCCAGCGCCGCGCTGGATTTCAGCGGGCGCCCGTACTTCGTGTTCGAAGGCGAGTTCAAGCGCGAGCGGGTCGGCGACATGCCCACCGAACTGGTGCCGCACTTCTTCCGCTCGCTGTGCGACGCGGCCGGGCTGAACCTGCACCTGAGCGTGCGCGGCGACAACGACCACCACAAGGTCGAGGCCTGCTTCAAGGCGCTGGCGCGCGCCTTGCGCCAGGCGCTGAAGCGCGAGGGTGCGGCGCTCCCCTCGACCAAGGGGGTACTGTGATGCGCGCGGGTTTCGCAGGGAGCGTGCGATGAGCGATGTCGCCCTGATCGATGCCGGCGGCGCCAATCTCGGTTCGGTGCGCTACGCGCTCGAACGCCTCGGCGTGGAAGCCCGGCTGGTGCGCGACGCCGCCGGACTGCAAGGCGCGGACCGGGTGATACTGCCAGGTGTCGGCGCCGCGCCGCACGCGATGGCGCGGCTGCGCGAACAAGGTCTGATCGAGCCATTGCGCGCGCTACAGGTGCCGCTGATCGGCATCTGCCTGGGCATGCAGTTGCTGTTCGAGCGCTCGGAGGAGGGCGATGTCGACTGCCTGGGCCTGCTGACCGGCGTGGTCCGGCGCATGCCGCCTGCGCTGGGCATCCGCGTGCCGCACATGGGCTGGAACCGGCTGTTGCCGCTGCGGCCATCGTCGCTGCTGGCGGGCGTGCCGGACGGTGCCAGCGCCTACTTCGTGCACGGCTATGCCGCACCGGTCACAGGCGACACTGTTGCCGCCTGCGATCATGGCGGCCTGTTCACCGCGGTGGTGCAGCATGGTCGCCGCTGTGGCGCGCAATTCCATCCCGAGCGCTCGGCCGACACCGGCGCGCGCATCCTGCGCAACTTCCTCGAGACCGATTTCCCATGAGCTTCGTCGTCTATCCCGCGCTGGACATCCGCGACGGCCGCGTGGTGCGGCTGGCGCAGGGCGACTACGCCCGCGAGACCCACTACGGCGACGATCCGCTGCGCCGCGCGCAGGCCTTCGCCGAGGCCGGCGCGCAGTGGATGCACCTCGTCGACCTGGACGCGGCCCGCGCCGGCGGCTACACCCTGGCGCCGCTGCTGCAGCGGATCCGCAGCGAGACCGGGCTGCAGGTGCAGACCGGCGGCGGCGTGCGCTCGCGTGCCGACGTGCAGCGCCTGCTCGAGGCCGGCGCCAGCCGCGTGGTGATCGGCTCGCTGGCGGTGCGCGATCGCGAATCGGTGCTGGAATGGCTGGCCGAGTTCGGTCCCGAGCGCATCACCGTGGCGCTGGACAGCCGCCAGGACGCGCGCGGCGTCTGGCGCCTGCCCGTGCACGGCTGGACCGAGACCTCGTCGCTGAGCCTGGATACGCTGGCCGGCGAGTACGCCGCGGCCGGGCTGGTGCATCTGCTGTGCACCGACATCGCCCGCGACGGCATGCTGTCCGGGCCGAATCTGGCCTTGTACGCGCACCTGCGGCAGCTCGCACCGACGCTGGCAGTGCAGGCCTCCGGCGGCATCCGCGACGCCGCCGACGTGCGCGGCGCGCGCGAGGCCGGCTGCGCCGGCGCGGTGCTCGGCAAGGCCTTGCTGGAAGGGCGGCTGCGCCTGGATGAGGCGCTGGCATGCTGAGCCGGCGCATCATCCCGTGCCTGGACGTACGCGAAGGGCGCGTGGTCAAGGGCGTCAAGTTCCGCGACCACGTGGACATGGGCGACATCGCCGAATTGGCGTTGCGCTACCGCGACCAGGGTGCCGACGAACTGGTGTTCTATGACATCGGCGCCAGCCCGGAAGGACGCTCGGTGGACTACGCCTGGGTCGAGAAGGTGGCGCGGTTGCTGGACATCCCGTTCTGCGTGGCCGGCGGCATCCGCGACGTCGCCACCGCGCGCGCGGTGCTGCACGCCGGCGCCGACAAGATCTCGATCAATTCGCCGGCGCTGGAGCGGCCGGCGCTGATCGCCGAGCTGGCCGAGGCATTCGGCGTGCAATGCGTGGTGGTCGGCATCGATTCGATCCGCGAGGACGATGGCCAGTGGCGCGTGCGCCGCTTCACCGGCGATCCCAGCAAGACCCAGGCGCTGCGCGTGCGCACCCTGGACTGGGTGGTGGAGGCGCAGCGCCTGGGCGCCGGCGAGATCGTGCTCAACTGCATGGACAGCGACGGCGTGCGCCGTGGCTACGACATCGCCCAACTGCACGAGGTGCGCGCCCTGTGCAAGGTGCCGCTGGTGGCCTCCGGCGGTGCGGGCGAGATGCAGCACTTCGCCGACGTGTTCGAGCGTGCCGACGTCGACGGCGCGCTGGCCGCCAGCGTCTTCCACAGCGGCGCGATCCCCATTCCCGAACTCAAGCGCTTCCTGCGCCAACGACAGATCGAGGTGCGCGATGGCGCATGAACATTCCCACGATGCGGACGCCGCCGACGCGGCGCTGGACTGGGGCAAGGGCGACGGCCTGTTGCCGGTGGTGGTGCAGGACGCCGCCACGCTGCGCGTGCTGATGCTGGGCTACATGAACCAGGAGGCGCTGGCGGCCACGCGCCGCAGCGGCCAGGTCACCTTCTACAGTCGCAGCAAGCAGCGGCTGTGGACCAAGGGCGAAAGCTCCGGCCATGTCCTGGACGTTGTGGTGATCGACACCGATTGCGATCGCGACACCTTGCTGGTGCTGGCGCATCCGCGTGGGCCGACCTGTCACCTCGGCCGCGACAGCTGCTTCCCGCAGGCGCCGGGCCAGTTCCTGGGTGCGCTCGATCGCCTGGTCGCGCAGCGCGAGCGCGAGCGGCCGGCCGGCAGCTACACCACGCAGCTGTTCGAGACAGGCACGCGGCGCATCGCGCAGAAGGTGGGCGAGGAGGGCGTGGAGACCGCGCTGGCCGGCGTCGCCCAGGGCGACGAGGAACTGCTCGGCGAATCCGCCGATCTGCTCTACCACCTGACCGTGCTGCTGCGCGCGCGCGGCCTGGGCCTGGCCGACGCGGTGGCGGTGCTGGAAGCGCGGCACCGGTAGTCCAGGTGACGCCGCGCCAGGCGTCGCCCATCTTGTCCACATCGCAGCCGCCTTGCCGGTCTGATGTCGCTTGACAACCCGCATGCCTTTGATAAGCATGCGGACACGTGCGAATGCGCTGCCAAGATGGCAGCAATCACGCGGATGTGGAGGCCACGAACCGCGTTCGCGGCGATCAACTGACGTGCAATGGAGATGCAATGGGAAGTTGGCTGGATGCATCACGCCTCGATGCGGGCACTGCGCTCCCTGCGCGGTGCGCCGGTGTCGGGCCATGAGCCCCGACGCCCAGGATCTCGGGGGCGCCCTGCAGCTGGCGCGCGTCATCAGGCGACTCAAGGCGCAGGTGCAGCCCGGCGAGTTGGGCGCGGAGACGGTCGAACACCTCGTGCGCCGCTACGCGCGCGTGCGCCCGCCGGCGTTGACGCTGGACATGCAGAGCCACTACGACCCAGGCTGGCCGCGCGCATTCGAAGAGGAAAAGGATCGGCTGCTGGACGCGTTCGCCGGAGAGGATGTGCCGGGTGTCGAGCATATCGGCAGCACAGCGATCCCGGACTTGCCGAGCAAGAACATCCTGGACATCGCGATGGCACGCGGCGCATCGCTGTCGGCCGAACGGCAGTCCGGCATATTGTCGGAACTCGGCTATCAGGCATATGGCGAAAGCCCGATCGATGCAGGATTCTCCTGGCATTGGCGCATCGGGCAGGCCGGCGATCGCGCGGTCGTGGTCCATACCTGCGCCGCCGACAATCCCCGATTCACCGACATCCGCAATTTCCGCGATTTCCTGCGTGCGTTTCCGCAAGAGCGGCAGCGCTATCTGGAGCTCAAGCAGGCATTGGCGGCGGTGCCCGGGCAGACCTGGCTGGACTACAGCGTGTTCAAGAAAGTCCTCGTGGTGCGGATCACCGCACGCGCCAATGCGTGGCGCCAGGGGACCTGACATGCCGGCATCCCTCCTGGAGGAATCCCGGTTTCATCTGCCGACGCGATCCGGTGCGGTGTGAGGGCCTCGCACAGCCTGATCGCGCTGCAGGCCCTGGTTCGGCGCGAAATCGCGCACATGTTCCGCATGTGGGTGCAGACGCTGGTTCCGCCGCTGACGATGATGGTCCTGTACGTCCTGATCTTCGGCAAGTTGATCGGAACCCGGATCGGCACCGTCGACGGCGTCAGCTACCTGCACTTCATCGCGCCGGGCCTGGTGATGATGTGCGTCATCACCAACAGCTACGCAAACGCATCGAACGCGTTCTATTTCATCCGCTTCAATCGCGCGATCGAGGAACTGCTGGTATCGCCCATGCACGACTGGACCATCCTGCTGGGCTATGTGGCCGCGGCGGTGGTGCGCGGCCTGCTCGTCGGCGGCCTGGTGTTGCTGATCGCATTGCCGATGACCGCGCTGCAGGTCGCGCACCCGTTCATCGTCTTTCTTTCGGCGCTTCTGGCGGCCACGATCTTTTCGTTGGTCGGCGTCATCGTCGCGATCTACGCGAAGAACTTCTACGACACGGCGCATGTGTCGACCTACGTGCTGACGCCGCTGTCCTATCTTGGCGGTGTGTTCTACCCGATCGGCCTGCTGGGCGAGCCCTGGCAGAGCCTTGCGCGCATCAATCCCCTGATGCACGTGATCAGCGCGTTCCGCTACGGCGTGCTGGGCGCGGACGCCGCAGCGAGCGTCGGCACCTCGCTTGTGGTCATGCTGATGTTCATTATAGGCTTGGGCGCTGTCGCGCTGACGTTGCTCGGCAGAGGTGTCGGCGTCAGATCCTGAGCATGGCGGTGAAGCATGCGCGGGACGCAGCGGTGACGATCGGCCGTCAGGACCAGGGAGCTCGCGACATGGACATCGGCGACGCCGCGCTTGCGCCAGGCCTGCTGGAAGCCGCATTCGATCAGCCGGTGTATCGGGACGCCCGATACGACGTGCGCGTGCGCGATCTTGTCGCCGTATTAGGCCGTGCCGGCAAGCGCGTCTTCGTCGTCGGAGGTGCGCCGCGCGACTGGCTGGTGGGCCTGCCCGGCAAGGACATCGACCTGGCGCTGGAGTGCGGCGTGGACGAGGCGCTGCGCCTGCTGCGCGACGCCTATCCCGATGCGGAGGCTGCGGTGCGCATGCGCAACGACCGGTTCGGCGTGGTGCGCTGGGGCGACCCCGCATCAGGTGCGGTCGATCTCAACATCCTGCGCAGCTGGCGGGATATCCAGGGCAACGACATGTGGACGACGACGTTCGTCGCACGTTCGGATCTGGTCGAAGACGCGCTGATGCGCGATTTCTCGGTCAATGCGTTCTATTACGACTGCGCCGGGCAGGTGCTGCGCGACCCGCTGCACTGCGGTACCCGGGATCTGCGCGAAAAATCCCTCCGCATCATCGCCCATCCGCGCGTGCTGGCGGCGAGCTACCGGATGACCTTCCGCATCGCGCAATTCCTCAGTCGCGGCTATTCGCCGACGTCGAACGTGCTCGAGTATCTGAAAGACCATGCCGACCGCGACATCCAGGGCATGGGCGCGCGCATTCGTCGATGGACACCGGAGCAGCTGCGCGTGGAACGCGATCAGCAGGCAGCGTTCAAGGGCGTCCTCTATGCGCACGCCCGCCAGGCCGCCTCCATCGAGACCTTGGACGCCTTCTTCGGCTGAGGGAAACCTGCATGCACGCATCCATCGCCACGACGCCGGCCCCGTTCCGGCGCGTCTTCCAAGCCGGGATGCGCGACGGCGACGGCCACCTGCTCGGCGGCACGGAAGTGCTGCATCTGGTGCCGCATCGAGGAAAGCTGTTTTCCCTGTTGTCCTATTCCCACAACCGCTACCTGCCGGGCGACCCCGCGGTCGGCGCCCAGGTCGCCATGCTGGATCGCGCCGACGGCGAATGGCGCCAGGTGCACGCCTACGACCGCGACTACTGGCGGGCAACGCTCAGGTCGGTGGCGTTTACCGAGGACGAACGCGGGCGAACGCTCGATGCGCCCGTCTCGCTGCTGCTCGCCGGGCCGTCCAACAACAAGGGCGCCGTGTATGTCGATTGCCTCGACGACGACACCGGGACGTGGGCGCGCACGCACCTGGGGAGCGGGTCGGGCCTGACCGCCGCGCGCAGCTTCTTCGTCCACCGCGACACGGTGACCGGGCAGGAGCGCGTCTTCGTCGGCACTTTGCCGCTCGGCATCTTCAGCGGCAGCTACGATCCGGACGTGCCAGGCAAGATCCGCTGGGACCCACAGGCCGAGCTAAGCGGCTACCGGCGCCGTCCCATGGCCTTCACCGAATGCGATGGGGTCCTGTACGTCAGCATCAGGCCGCACATCTATCGGCGCATCGACGGCCCTGTGCCGCGATGGGAGAGCGTGCACACGATCGCCGAACCGCTGATCTTCCCGAGTTGCGGATATCGCGGGCTCATGGGCGTGCCGCATCCCTCCGGATCGGGTCAGGTGTTGCTGGCGGCGTTGGAAGGCGACCGTTGCCGCATCGTCCGGATCGATCCGCAGGACGACTTCAGGGAGACCCTCGAACTGGATGTCCTCGAGTTTCTGGGCGCGCACTGGGGAAAGCGCCCGGCCTTTGGCGTGGTCGCCTACGACGACTTCACGTCGGTGCGCGATCCCGCCAGCGCACAGACGTTGCTGCTCGCAGGCGTTGGAGCCAGCGACAGTGCCCGCGACGACGTGCATCCGCCCGACGGCTGGGCCCGCGACGCCTGGTATCTGATCCGCGATCCGGACGGGCAGCGGCATACGCTCGCGCGGATCGAATCTGCGGATCTGGCGCCGTCCACGCCTCTTTTTGCCGCACGCAGCTTCGCGGCATCGCCGTTCGAACCCGGCATGCTGTACGTGGGCGGCTACGATCCCAATGCGCAACCGTGCCGAGACACCGCATGGGTGTTTTCCGCAGCGGTCGAGACCGTGCTCGCACCGCGAACGCGATGAGATCGAGTGCACTGCCGCGCCCGCATCGACGCCGTCACTTGTCTACATTTTCGAGTCGCGGATGAAAGGTGCGTTGAATTTCAAAAATTCTTCTGAATATACTCAGGTCATAGCCCTTACAGCATAAGGAAATGCACACGTGTTGGTTGTGCATCTGACGGCCGTATGTGCGCGGCCTGCAGCATGTTTCAAGGACGGATATGACCTCGCACTTGTTGGCCTCCTGGACCGCTTTTCCGGATGCGCGCCCTGCGGACTTGTATGCCGATAGGCGCTGCGCCGATGCCGTCCCCACGCAACGGCTCAACGATTATCTGGCCTTGCG
Source organism: Xanthomonas sp. D-109 (assembly GCF_017746095.1). Lineage (NCBI taxonomy): Bacteria > Pseudomonadati > Pseudomonadota > Gammaproteobacteria > Lysobacterales > Lysobacteraceae > Xanthomonas > Xanthomonas sp. D-109. The sequence goes on along the minus strand of NZ_JAGHWV010000011.1, from coordinate 30,870 downwards.
CGGCTCCACCACCTTCTTTCTGGAGGCGCTCGCCGGATCGCCCGTCGAGGTCCATGTCCTCGATCAGCATATCGAAGCGCGGGCGAACGAAGGCGAGGTCCTGTGCCGCCGTTCGCGCCTTTACGTGCGCGATCCGCGCAACATCCTCCTGGTCGCCGAATCGTCGATCCGCCTGTCCTGCGTCGACGCGCAGCAGCGGCAGAAGCTGCTCGACGGCAGCGTAGGAATCGGCAAGCTGTTCGATCCGCACGATCGTGGTCTCCTTGAAAAGACCGACCTGGAGACGCTTGCCGTGCCCGCACCTCGCAGTCTCCGTACCGAATCGACCTGGGCGCTCTCGCGGCGCTACGCGATGAAACTCAACGGCATCGACTGCGTCGAGGTCAGCGAAATCCTCAACAACGAATCGCTGGAGCGCGCATGATGACGCCGGTCGAGCGCGCCCACGCTTCCGCGTGCGACTGGCGCGGCGCGCTCGCCGCCAGCGGCAGCGTGGTGCACCTGAATGGAGCGCGGGCGACGCTGCAGGACCTGCTGCACAGCGGGCGCGAGCGCTGGAAGGCCAAGCGCGGGTACACGCGGGCGGCGATGCTGGGCGTCGGCGATCTGGAGATGCTGTCGCAATTGCTGGCCGCCATTGTCGATGGGCATTCGCTGCTGCTGTGTGCAGGCAACGCCGCGCCACCGCCGCTGTGCGATGTGCATGTCGGTGCGGCGATCGAAAGTGGCGCTGCGCCGTCCCCGCTGCAGATCGTCCCGCCGCCGGCCGGGCATGCGCAGTGGCCCGCGGGCTTGGCGGTGCTCTCCTCGGGCACGGTGGGCGCGCCCAAGGTGATCTGGCATGCATACGACGATCTGCTGGCGACCAGCGCCATGGTGCTGCGCCGGTTGCAACTCGGCGCCGACGATCGGGTGTTGATCACCGTTCCCCTGCATCACATGTACGGTCTCGGCGCGGCGCTGCTGCCGGCATTGCTGGCCGGCGCGCAGATCCATCTGCTGCCCAAGGCCAATCTGCTGGGCTTCAACGATGCGTTGCGCGCTGCGAGGCCGACCTGGGTCTTTTCCACGCCGCATCTGTTGCGAATGCTGCTGCAGCGCAAGAACGCCCCGGTCGTCGGCTGTCGCGGCCTGGTGCTTGCCGGCGACGCGACGCCGCCGGTACTGCACGCGCAGGCGCAGCAGGTCTTCAATCGCGTTTTCGACCTCTACGGAAGTTCCGAACTGGGCGTGGTCGCGATTTCCGCGCCCAATGCGCCCGGGGCGTTGCGTCCGCTCGAGGGCGTGTCCGCATGCATCGCGGACGCCAACGCCGGACAGGGCAATCTGCTGGTGACCCATCCGCACGCCGCCACGCATCTGGCCCATCAAGGCGAACTGACGGCGTTTCCCGCGGTCTGGGACACGCGCGACATCGCGGCCTTCGATGACAGTGGCGGCTTCTGCATCCGCGGCCGCGCCGATCTCAGCCTGAACCGCGCGGGCAGGCTGCTGATCCTGGCCGATCTGGAGAGCACCATGATGGCGTGGCCCGACGTCGCGCAGGCCGTGGCGATCGTGCTCGACGAGGACACCACGGCGGGCAAGGCGATCGCGGCCGTGGTCAAGCCTGCCAACCCCACGCTGACCGTCGACGTGCTCAAGCAGCATGCGTCGATCACGCTGCCGGCCTTCGCCAGGCCGGATCACTACTCGCTCGTTTCGGATCTGCCTTGTCTGGGCAGCGGAAAGCCCGACCGGAAGACCATCATCAAGGACTACTGCCATGGATAAGCCCCAGATCGTCGATACCTTGAAGCGGCTGATCGCCGAGGACCTGGATCTCAATGTGCGCTACGAGCAGATCCCGGATGGGGCGTCGTTCCTGGAAGACGGGCTTGCGCTGGATTCGATCAGCATGGCGGAGTTCATAAACCATCTGGAGCGTCGTTTCCCGATCCGCATCCTGGACGAAGACCTGGAGTCGGACACGTTCAGGTCGCTGGACAGCGTGGCCTCGCTCGTGCTCATGCGCCTGCCGGCGCGCACGGCCGAGGCGGCGCAATGACCGAGCTCACGATCGCGCTGGTCGACGACGCGCGTGGTCCGCCCCTGCCGCCGCCGCCGGACTATCGCAACGAACTGCCCAACCGCGACGGCTTCGTGGTGGCGTGGCCGCCCCAGCGCTACTGGAAGTCGGCCGGCGACGCCGATCTCCTGGCCGAACAGCCGCTGCATCTGTACTTCCATATCCCCTTCTGCCTGCAGCGCTGTCGCTACTGCTTCTTCAAGATCGAGATCCTGTCCGACTCCTCGCACGCGGTGCGCGAGCGCTATGTCGACGCGCTGTGCCGCGAGATCGAACTGGTCGCCGATGCGCACAGGTTGCGCGGACGCACGGTGAAGTCGATCTACTTCGGCGGCGGCACGCCGAGCGTGATCCAGCCCGAGCAGTTGCGCCGCATCAAGCGCAAGATCGAGGAGTGCTTCGTGCTCGATGCGCCGGAGTTCGTCTTCGAGATCGAGCCGATCACGTTGAACAACCGCATGATCGATGGGCTGGCGGACCTGGGCGTCAACCGGATCAGCTTCGGCATCCAGTCCTTCGACGACCGCGTGGTCGCCCTGACCGGTCGCCACGATACCGACGAGAAGAACTCGCGGGCGATCGAGCGCGCCCTGAAGACCGGTGCCGTGGTCAATGTGGACCTGCTGTCCGGGCTCGAAGGCGAGGTGATGGGCAGCTGGCAGCATTCGATCAACCGCGCCATCTCCCTCGGCGTGCATGCGGTCACCGTCTACAAGATGGAGTTGTACTCCAACGCGCACTACATGAACGACGTCCGCCAGGGCACGCTCACGCTGCCCGGTGCGGACCAGGAAATGGCGTTTGCGCGCTGGGGCCTTTCGCGGCTGCGCGAGGCAGGCTATCTGCCGTCCACCTATTTCACCTTCACCCGCGAAGGGAAGTATCCGCAACGGCACATCATCAGCCGCTGGCGCGGCGAAGACCTGTATGGCTTCGGCGCATCGGCGTTCGGCACCGTGGGCGGACGCAGCCGGCAGAACGTCACCGAGATCGATGCCTATCTGGACCGCGTCGAGCGCGGTGCGATCCCGACGCAGCGGGTGCTGGAGATCAGCAGCGCCGACCAGATGCTGCGCGACCTGGTGATGGGGCTGAAGACGACCGCGATCGACCTCGGCGCCTACCGCGACAGGCATGGCGTGCAGCTGGACACGACGCTCGCCGAGGACCTTGCGCACCTGCAGCAGCAGGGCCTGGTCACGCTCGAGGACGAGCGGCTGCGCCTGACCGACGAAGGCATCCTCTACGGCGACTACTGCGGCCGTTATCTGGGCGCCGGACTGCGCCGCAAGCTCACCGGAAAGGCCGGGCCGCTGAGAGCCTGACCACGATGCTGATCACGCCGGATTTCGTTTTCATCCATATGCCCAAGACGGGCGGAACGTTCATCACCGAGATGCTGCGACGTGCATACGGCCCGCGGGCCGTCGAGACCGGGCGCAAGCACGGTACCTGCGACGAGATCCCGGACGCGGACCGGGGCAAGCCGATCCTCTCGGTCATGCGCTCGCCGTTCGATCGCTACGTCTCGCAGTACCACTATGGCTGGTGGAAGACGCATCCGCAGGAATACTGCGATCCTGCGCGGATCCAGCAGGAGTTCCCGGCGTATCCCCAGGTCGGTTTCGGGGAGTTCGTCGCGATCGCCAATCGGTTCTTCGTCAATGTGCATCGCGGCATGGCCAGCGGCTACGACACGCCGAAGCTGCCGGCCGAACGTGCGATCGGATGGCATACCGAGCAGTTCATCCGCTTCTTCTGCCGGGACCCGAAGCGCGTGTTCGCCGGCATCGTCGACCAGGACCTGGACCGGGGCCATCTGCAGGCGCATGAGTATCCGGTCGAGTTCCTGCGCACCGAGACGCTCAACGACGACCTCGCCGATTACCTCGAACGGCTGGGTGCGGATGCGGCGCTGTCCAGGCGCGTCCGACAGCACGACCGGATCATGCCGGATCAGGCCCACGAAGCGCGGGCGCGCCCGCACGCACGCGATTACTTCGACGATCGCTTGCGCGATTTCGTCGCGCGCAAGGAGGCCTTCCTGTTCAATCGCTTTCCGGAATACCGGGCAGGTGTGCAATGACGCAGACGCGCAGCGGCGATCGCGTCGCCCTCATCAGCGGCGGCAATCGCGGGATCGGGCTGGCGACGTGCGAAGGCCTCGCCGAGCGTGGCATGCAGGTGTACATGGGCTGCCGGAATCTGGCCGACGGCATGGCGGTGGTCGCGCGCCGCCAACTGAGCGGGGTGACGCCGATCCAGCTGGACGTCTGTTCCGAAGCGTCGATGGCCGCGGCCGTCGACGTCATCGCACAAGCCCACGGACATGTCGATTTGCTTGTGAACAATGCCGGCGTCTCCGTCGGCGTGCGCGATACGCCCAGTACGGAAGCCGAGGCGCAGGCGCGGGCGACGTTCGACGTCAACTTCTTCGGCCCGTGGCGGCTGATCCAGTTGGTTCTGCCCCTGATGCAGTTGCGGCCGCAGGCGCAGATCATCAATGTCTCCAGCGGGCACGGCAGTTCGACCAAGATCGAAGGCAACAACCTGGCGTACCGCAGCTCGAAGTCGGCATTGAATGTGCTGACCCAGGCGCTGGCCATGGAGCTCGCCGACCGCGGCATCCGCGTCAATTGCATGACGCCGGGCTGGGTCAGGACCAAGCTCGGCGGCATCGCCGCGCCACGCTCGCCGGAGCAGGGGGCCGAGACCATCCTGTGGCTGGCCGATGGCGGCGGCGAGACCGGCAAGTTCTACAAGGACAAGGCGGTTTTCCCGTGGTGAAGCCGCCCAACCTGTTCGTGATCGGCGCGCCGAGGTGCGGGACCACCTCGTTGTTCGCCGCGCTCAAGCAGCATCCGGACGTCTACGCGACCGTGCTGAAGGAGCCGCACTTCTACGCCGCGGACCTGCCCGCACAGCCGCACACCGTCTCCGATCCCGCAGACTACCAGCGGCTGTTCGCTGCTGCGGGCGACCAGCGCTATCGCGCCGAAGCGTCGGTCTGGTACTTCTACAGCCAGGAGGCGCCGGCACGGATCGCCAGGGCGCATCCGGAAGCGCGGATCGTGCTGCTGCTGCGAAGCCCGGCCGACATGCTGCTCAGCCTGTATGCGCTGTATCTGCGCACGGGCAACGAAGCCGACACGGATCCAGAGGCGGCCGTGTTCCGCACGAGCGAGGCACGTTTCGCGAACACGTATTTCCCGTTCGGGCTGCACTACCTCAACTTGCTGGACGTCACCCGGCCGCTGTCGCGCTGGCGCAGCTTCTTTCCCAGGGAGCGGTTGCGGGTGCTGACCTACGAGGACATGTACGCGTCGCCGCAGGCGGGGTTTCGCGATCTTTGCGGCTGGCTGGGCATCGACCAGGAAGCGCCGGTGAGCTTCGATGCCCGGCAGGCACGCGAGGCGGTGCGTCGCATGGCAACCAAGCAACTGCGCGATCTGCCCGATCATCTCCGCCGGAAGCTCAATCCCGCTGCCTCCGGATTGCACGCCGGCAAGGCGGACGTTGCGATCCCCGCTGCGCTGCGCACGCGTCTGCGCCACCACGCGCAGGAACGCAACGCCGGCTTCGCGCTGGCAGCGGACAGGCCATGGCCTGACGCGTGGCGAGCTGCCTGACGGTGTCGCTGCGAACATGATCGCCCGCGTGGCGGGTGAGGGCAGGGGGGCATGTCTTCGGGTGGACGCCTGAGCGGACCGCGGGCGCCCAGCCACCTCAAGCGCCGGGCTGCGGCGCCGTTGATCGCCTGCGTCCGCCCAACCATTGGAGCGGCTGTGCAGGGCTTCGCCGGCCCGCTGGCTGTGCGCTGCACCGTCCGGTCGCGGTCACTGTCGTTCCGTGATCAATGGCTACAATGGCGGTTTCGCTTGCTCCCGGGATTGACCATGTTGCTGCGTGCCGTCGTGCTCACCTGCCTGTTGACCGCCGCGCTTCCTGTGCTGGCGCAGCCGGCGACGATCAGCGGCAGCGTCTACCAGGAGCGCGATGGCCATGCCGGCCGTGGCGATGGCGAGCCCGGCGTCGCCGGCGTGCAGGTCTCCGACGGCGTGCACATCGTGCGCACCGATGCGCAGGGGCGCTACTCCCTGCAAGTGGAGCCGGGACGCACGGTCTTCGTGATCAAGCCCGATGGTTACACCTTCGCCAGCGCAGGCAACGGTCTGCCTGCCTATTGGCGCCACTACGCGCCGGCCGGCTCGCCAAGGCTCAAGTACCCGGGGATCGCGCCGACGACCGGCGCCACCGAGCACTGGGATTTCGCCCTGCGCGCGCAGCCCAAGGCCGACAGCACCGAGGTGCTGGTCTTCGCCGACAGCCAGACCGCCTCGATGACCGACGTCGGCTACTACGCCCGCGCGATCGTCGCCCCGCTGGTCGGCAAGACCCAGGCACGCCTGGGCACCACGCTGGGCGACCTGGTCAGCGACGACTTGTCGCTGTTTCCCGCGCTGAACGCCGAAACCGTCAAGCTGGGCGTGCCGTGGTTCCACGTGCCCGGCAACCACGACCTGAATTTCGACGCGACCGACGATCTGGGGTCGTTGGCCAGCTGGCGCGCGATCTACGGCCCGGACACCTACGCGGTGGAGGATGGGGGCGCCAGCTTCGTGTTCCTCGACGACGTGATCTATCAGCCGCAGCGCCAGCCCGACTACATCGGCGGCTTGCGCGAGGATCAGTTCGCGTTCCTGCAGACCTACCTGGCGAGCGTTCCCAAGGATCGGCTGCTGGTACTGGGAATGCATATCCACCTGTTCGACGCGGTCCCCGGCAAGGAGTCCTTCCGCCATGCCGACCGTGCGCGGCTGTTCGCGCTGCTGAAGGACTTCCCGCACGTGCTGGTGCTCACCGCGCACAGCCACACCCAGCGGCACATGTACTACACCGCCGCCGACGGCTGGCAGGGCGCTAGCCCGCTGCACGAGTACAACGTCGGCGCCGCTTGTGGCGCCTATTGGTCCGGCGTCAAGGGCGCCGACGGCATGCCGGTGACGACGATGTCCGACGGCACGCCCAATGGCTATGCCGTGCTGACAGTGAAGCGCGGCGGCGACTATGCGCTGGCCTATCACGCCGCACGCGCCGCCGGCGATCCGCAGTTGCAGTTGCATGCGCCCAAGGTGCTGCGCCGCGGTGCCTACCCGGCCTGGGGGGTGTACGCGAACGTGTTCATGGGCGAGGACGACACGCGCGTGGAGTACCGTCTCGATGGCGGCCCCTGGAAGCCGATGCGGCATGTCCGGCAGCCGGATCCGGACCTGCTCGCGGAGAACGCGCGCGACGATGCCGCCGAGGCGTTGCGTGGTTACGACCGTTCGCCGGAAGCCACGCCGTCGGAACACCTGTGGCGCGGCGTCCTGCCCACCGACCTGGGCGTCGGCGCCCACCGCATCGAGGTCCGCGCCTTCGATCGCTGGCGCGGCGAGCAGCGGGCAAGCACCAGCTACCGGTTGCAGGACGCGTCGCCCTGAATCGCCGTTCCCTGGAGCGCTGGCGTCGCCTGCCGGTGACCCCGGCCGATCCATCGGCCTGGTGTTTTGACCGGCGATCCGGATTGCGCGCATGCGCGCCAGGCGCGGCTCACTGTGCGTCGAAGTCGAAGTAGAAGCGGCCGTTGTAGTTGGCGATGAAGCCGGTGAGCTGGTCGGCAATGGCATTGGTGAATGTGCCGCCGTTGACCCACTCCGGCGCGCCGTCCCAGTAGCCGTGCCAACTGTCCGGAATCTCGACGAGGTCTTCCGGGGGCAGTTCCCGTTCGTCCACCCAGACCGGTGTATTCGCGTCGATCCGGAATCCCCAGAACTGCTCCTGCTCGGGCAGCGTGGCGACGTGTGCACCCTCCAGCACCGCTTCCAGCTGCGCCTTGATCGCGTCCAGGTGCGGCTCGTGGAAGCCGAGGACGTTCAGTTCGTGGTGTGCGCTGTCATCGCTGAGCCAGTCCGCGAGCGCGGCACTGACCGCGTGTTGATTGCCGTCGAAATGTGTGTAGGCCGCGCGCGAAGTGGCCTCGCACCAGATCGCCACCGGCGAGCAGGGTCCGCCCAATGCGGAATAGAAGCCGACGTTCTGCGCGCCGTCGGCATCCACCAGGCCCCAGGCGTTCTGAGGAATGTAGTAATAGTTCATGTGCACGCTCCGCGTCGTTGGCGAAATGAACCGGCAGAGTGCGCGATCGTCTGCCGCGCATGCTCGGTCCGGACATGGACAACAACGTCGGCGCCGCGTGCTTGTGAACTGCGCGGGCGACGCTAGGGCGGGGCAGCCGGGTGTGAGCATCGTGCGCAGCCACGCGGCCCGCGCAGGCCCTGCCAATCGCCACACCCCGGAAACAAAAAAACCTCCACGAAGGAGGCCGACGACACGAAGTGATCCTGGCTGGCGAGCGGAGGCTGGCGGGCGGATCGGGGCGCAGCTGGCTGGCGAGAAGCGGGCGGGCTTGCTGCGGGGGCGATTCTAGCGATCGCCCGTGCGGCGTGATCGAACGCGAATCACTCTCATCTTCTGCCTGTTGCGCGGGTTCGGGTCCGCGTGATCGCGGCGAGGATCGGCCGGCAACTGCGCGGGCACCGTCGCGTGCCTTGGATCCACGTCCTGCCCGGTTGCGTCACCCTGCGGGCGGCGTCGCATCCGGTGGGGTCGGATCCTGCGCGTGCATCGGCATCGGCATCGGCATCGGCGCGTCAGCGCGCGGCGCTGCGCCCTTCGCCAGCCTGCTCGCCATCGGCCGCGTCCGTTGCATCTGCCGCATCGGGTTCCGGATACGGATAGGGCGGGGCCGCCGCATTCGGCAACTGTGCGCGCCAGTGCTGCAGCCATGTGCCGATGCGCGCACCCACGTACAGCTGCGGATACGACGGCGCTTCGCCTTCGGCCTGTTCGCGTGCGCTGATCTCGGTGCTGGCCAGGCGGTAGCTTTCGACCATGTCGGTGGTGCGTGCCAGTGCGTCGATCAGCCAGGCACGGCCGAAATAGGTGGCGCTGGCGGTGTTGCCGCAGCCGAACGAGGGCCGGTCGCGGCGTGCGGCGGTGATCACCAGGGTGTCGGCGGTCTTCAGCGCCGGCACGAAGCCGCCGGAGTAGCAGGCCGAGATCACGATGATGCGGTTGCGGATGCCGGCGTCGTCGAGCAGGCGGCGCAGTTCCTGCGGGGTGATGGTGTCGTACTCGGCATCCTCGCCGGGGCCGAACTGCAGGTACAGCTCGTGCTGGTCGGTGCCGTGGCTGGTCAGGAACAGCAGCAGCGCATCCTCGCGCGGATCCATCAGCTTGCCGACGCGGTCCAGCGTATCGGCCAGGTTGTCGTAGGACGCCTGCGGCGCGTAGGCGTGCGCGCCCAGGTTGTCGCCGTGGTTGATCAGGGTGGCGATGCGGCCAGCGGCGCCGAAGCGCTGCGTGAACATCTGCCGCAGGTACAGCACTTCGTTGCGGAACACGTCCTCGCTGGCGTCGCCGGCGAAGCCGACCACGTACAGGTCGGGAATGCCTGGGCGCTGCGCCTGCAGCGATCCCAGCGCCTGGCGCAGTTGCGCCTGGTCGACCGGATCCGGTGCCGCCTCGTCCTGTGCCGCCTCGTCCTGCGCGGTGTCGGCCGCGCCGGCGGGCATGGCGCCGGCATCGGAATGGCAGGCGGGCAGGGCCAGCGCCAGCAGCGCGGCCGGCAGCAAGCGGCGTCGCAGCAAGGCGAGCGGGCGCTGCCACGCCGCCAGGACGGCCACCAGGGCAGCGACAGGCCGGCGCATGCGTGTTCTCAGAAGCCCAGGTCGGCGAAGCTCTCCGCGCGGCGGTGGCCGTTGCAGGCCTCGCCCTGGCGCGGTTGCGGGTAATCGTCGCGGCGGTCGATCAGCACCGTGTCCAGGCCGGCGGCGCGGGCCGCATCCAGTTCGGCGACCACGTCGGACAGGAACACGATCTGCGCCGGCGCCACCCCGACCGCCTCGGCGATGCGCGCATAGCTGGGCTGCTCGCGCTTGCCGCCGATCTCGGTATCGAACCAGCCGGAGAACAGCGCGCGCAGGTCGCCGGCGTCGCTATGGCCGAAGAACAGTTTCTGCGCCGGCACCGAGCCGGACGAGTACACGTAAAGCGCGCGGCCGTCGGCATGCCAGCGGCGCAGCGCCGGCGCGGCATCGGGATAGATGTGCGCGGTGAAGTCGGCATCGCGGTAGCCGGCCTCCCAGATCATGCCCTGCAGCGCCTTGAGTGCGGTGTGCTTGCGGTCCTGGTCGATCCAGCCCTGCAGGGTCTCCACGATCACCGCATCGGTGCAGATGCCGCCGCATTCGCTGGCGACGGCATCCAGCCATTGCCGCACCTGCGGCTGCTGGCCGTGCTCGCGCACGAAGCCGGGCAGGGCGCGGCGCGCGTATGGGAACAGCACGTCCTTGACGAAGGAGATGCTGCTGGTGGTGCCTTCGATGTCGGTGAGCACGACGCGCGGATCGGTCATCGCTCAGTGCGCCTCGCCACGCAGCTTCGCCTCGTAGCGCGGGAAGCGCTGGGCGATGTCGGTGCCGGTGAAGTGGCCGACCCAGCCGTCCGGCTCGGTGAAGAAGCGGATCGCGACGAAGCGCGGCTCCGGGCCCATGTCGAACCAATGGTGGGTGCCGTCGGGCACGGCGATCAGGTCGTTCTGTACGCACTCGATCTCGTAGACCTTGCCGTCCACGTGCAGGGTGAACAGGCCGGAGCCGGCGACGAAGAAACGCACCTCGTCTTCCTTGTGGAAGTGCTCGTCGAGGAACTTCTTGCGCATCTCCTCGCGCTGCGGGTTGTCGGGGGCGATGCTGACCACGTCCACGGTCTTGAAGCCGTTGGCGGCGACCAGGCGGTCGATGTCGGCCTTGTAGGCGGCCATCACCGCCTCCGGCGACGCGCCGGCCTCGATCGGCTGGTTGGCCTGCCAGCGCTCGAAGGTGACGCCGATCTTGCGCAGTTCGGCGGCGATCGCGTCGCCATCGCGGCTGTCGAACAGCGGCGTGTCGGGAGTGGTGTCGGCGAAGATGCGGAGTCGGCTCATGGCGGCGGGCGAAAGCGGAAGGGGGGAACGAAAAGGGTAGCAGGTGCGCGGCCGGCGGCCGTTGCGGCGCTGGAACGCTGTCGCGCCGCGGCGGATCAGCCGGCGGCGCGCAGCTTGCGCAGCTCCAGCTCGCAGTGCAGCAGGAACTCGAAGGCCTCCAGGTGGCGGCGCGCCTCGGCCATGTCGCGGCCCCAGGCGTACAGGCCGTGGCCGTCGATCAGGTAGCCCCACAGCGGCGTGCGGTCGAGCAGGGCGTCGACCTGCGCCGCCAGCACGGTCATGTCCTGGGTATTGGCGAACACCGGCAGGTCCACCGCGGTCTCGTGGGTCTGGTTGCCGTGCAGCGCCTTCAGCAGCTCGTAGCCTTCCAGGCGGATATGGCCTTGCGGCGCATACAGGCGCGAGGCGATGGTCTGCACCGGCGAATGCGTGTGCAGGATGCAGCCGACCTCGGGGAAGCGCCGGTACAACTGGGTGTGCAGCAGGGTCTCGGCGGACGGGCGCAGCGGGCGGCCGACGGCCTGGCCGTCGAAGTCCACCACCATGATGTCGTCCTCCACCAGCCGGCCCTTGTCGCGGCCGGAGACGGTGATCGCCGCATGGCGATCGTCCAGACGGTGCGAGAAGTTGCTGCTGGTGGCAGGGGTCCAGCCGGCCTGCGAGAGCTCGCGGATGTTGTCGATCAGCAGGTGCGCCAGCGTGCGCAGGCGCTCGGAATCGTAGGGCAATGCGTTCATGCGCGTAGTGTAGGGCTTGGGGGTTGGATTGGGATGACAGGTGGCTGGATCCAACCGCATCTGCTCATGCCGTACCCTCACTCCAACCCGTCTCCAGACGGGTCACGAGCGGTCGGACCCTCACCCCAACCCCTCTCCCGGGGGGAGAGGGGCTTTGGCTTTTCCCTTCTCCCCTTGGGAGAAGGTGCCCCGCAGGGGCGGATGAGGGTCCGGGCGAAGCCTCGTGCGGCCGAAACACCGCGTGCACTGCGCTTCCGTACCCTCACCCCAACCCCTCTCCCGATGGGAGAGGGGCTTTGGCTTGTCCCTTCTCCCGTCGGGAGAAGGTGCCCCGCAGGGGCGGATGAGGGTCCGGGCGAAGCCGCGTGTTGCCAGATGGGGGCAGCGCTTCGCGGGCCGTACCCTCACCCCAAACCCCTCTCCCGGAGGGAGAGGGGCTCTATGGCTCAGCCTTCGCTGCCGCGCAGGCGGCTGTGGCGGTAGCCGTAGCCGAAGTAGATCGCCAGGCCGATCACCGTCCAGCCGGCCATCAGCATCCAGTTGTGCGCAGTCATCGCCGACAGCAGCGCCAGGCAGCTGAGCACGCCGGCGATGCAGATCGGCCAGGCGAACGGGATGCGGAACGGACGCGGCAGATCCGGCTGGGTGCGGCGCAGGATCAGCACGCCGGCGCAGACCGCGGCGAAGGCGATCAGGGTGCCCATCGAGGTCAGTTCGCCCAGCACGTCCAGCGGGAACAGCGCCGCCAGCAGCGCGATGCCGATGCCGGTGATCACCGTGTTGACGTGCGGGGTGCGGTAGGTCGGGTGGATCTTGGTGAACACCGGCGGCAGCAGGCCGTCGCGGGCGATGATCATGAAGATGCGCGGCTGGCCGATGATCATCACCAGCACCACCGACGACAGGCCGATCAGCGCCCCGACCTCCACCACCACGCGCAGCCAGCCCAGCTGCGGATGTGCGGCGACCGCGGTCACCACCGGCTCGTCGGTGCCCAGTTGCGTGAACGGCACCAGCCCGGTCATCACCGCGGCCATGGCGATGTACAGCACGGTGCAGATCACCAGCGACAGGATCATGCCGATCGGCAAATCGCGCTGCGGACGGTGCGATTCCTGCGCGGCCACCGACACCGCCTCGAAGCCGATGTAGGCGAAGAACACCATCGCCGCGCCACGCAGCACGCCGTCCATGCCGTACTTGCCCGGGCCTTCGTTGGCGGGGATGAACGGGTGCCAGTTGGCCGGGTCCACGTATTTCCAGCCGGCGGCGATCACCAGCACGATCAGGCCGCTCTTCAGCACCACCATCGCCATGTTCATCGCCGAGGACTTGCGGATGCCGACGTAGCACAGCCAGGTCAGCAGCAGCACGATGCCGGCCGCGGGCAGGTTGGCGATCGCGCCGGTGGGCTGCAGCTTGCCGTCCAGCGGTGCGTTGACCAGGGACGCCGGTAGATGGATGTTGAAATGGTCGAGCAGGCTGAGGAAATAGCCGGTCCAGCTCACCGCCACCGCCGAGGCCGACACGCCGTATTCCAGCACCAGCATCCAGCCGATGAACCAGGCCGCCAGTTCGCCGAAGGTGGCGTAGGTGTAGGTGTAGGCGCTGCCGGAGACCGGCACCATCGCCGCGAACTCGGCGTAGGCCAGCGCGCAGAACGCGCAGCACACCGCCGCCAGCACGAACGAGAGCATGATCGCAGGCCCGGCATGGTTGGCCGCGGCCTGCCCGGTGATGACGAAGATGCCGCCACCGATCACCGCGCCGATGCCCAGCGCGGTCAGGCCCCAGGGACCGAGCGCGCGTTGCAGGCCCAGCCCGCCGGCGTCCTCGTGGCTGGCATGGGGGTGTTTGGTGGCCAAGAGTTGTTTGAGCATGGAGCGGTTCCAGCCGGGCGCGGCGCGCGAGGAAGAGGGGACGAACGCGAAGACCGGCGCGGACGCCGGTCTTCGGGGGGTCGGATCAGGCCTTGGCGGCCAGGCGGCTGTTGCGGATGCCGTAGAAGAAGTAGATGCACAGCCCGATCAGGGTCCAGCCGACGAACACCTTCCAGTGCTCCTGGAACGCCTGGAAGAACAGGCCGACGCAGAACAGCGCGCCCAGCGGGCACACCGCCCAGAACAGCGGCACCCGGAACGGACGCGGCAGGTCGGGTCGGGTGAAGCGCAGCACCATCACGCCGACGCAGACCGTGGCGAAGGCCAGCAGGGTGCCCATCGACACCAGTTCGCCCAGCACGTCCAGCGGAATCAGCCCGGCCAGCAGCGCGGCCAGCACGCCGACCACCACCGTGCCGACGTAGGGCGTGTGGAAGCGGCGGTGGACCTTGCCGAACAGCTTCGGCAGCAGGCCGTCGCGGGCCATGGTGTAGAAGATGCGCGGTTGCGCCATCAGCATCACCAGCACCACCGAGGACAGGCCGGCGATGGCGCCGATCTCGACGAAGGTCTTCAGCCAGGCCAGTTGCGGGTAGTGCTCCAGCGCGGTGGCCACCGGCTTGGCGGTGCCCAGTTGGGTGTAGGGCAGCAGGCCGGTCAGCACCGCGCAGACGATGATGTAGATGATGGTGCAGATGGCCAGCGACACCAGGATGCCGATCGGCATGTTCTTCTGCGGATCCTTGGTCTCGCCGGCCGAGGTGGAGACCGCATCGAAGCCGATGTAGGAGAAGAACACGATGGAGGCCGCGCGGAAGATGCCGCTCCAGCCGAACTCGCCCGGGCCGGTGTTCTCGGGGATGAACGGATGCCAGTTGTCCGGGTTGATGTAGAAGATGCCCACGCCGACGAACAGGCAGATCACCAGCACCTTGATCGCCACCACGATGGCGTTGACGAAGGCCGACTGGGTGACGCCGATGTAGCACAGCGTGCTGACCGCGGCCACGATCAGCACCGCCGGCAGGTTGACGAGGTTGCCCGAGGCCACGAACGCGTGGCCGGTCCAGGTCAGCGGCGCGCTGGCCAGTTCCGCCGGGAAGGGCAGGCCGAGGGTGCCGGTGACGAAGCTGATCAGGTAGGCCGACCAGCCGACCGCGACGCTGGAGCCGGCGAACAGGTATTCCAGCACCAGGCACCAGCCGATGAACCAGGCCACGCCTTCGCCGAGCGTGGCGTAGGAATACGAGTAGGCGCTGCCGGAGACCGGCAGCATCGCCGCGAACTCGGCGTAGCACAGGCCGGCGAAGGCGCAGGCCAGGCCGGCGAACACGAACGAGAGCATCACCGCCGGGCCGGCATGATTGGCCGCGGCCTGGCCGGTGAGCACGAAGATGCCGGCGCCGATCACCGCGCCGATGCCGAGCAGGATCAGGTGTCTGGCGGTGAGGGTACGTTTGAGGGTGGCTTCGCCCTCCAGACTGCCTTCGAACGGTTCGCCGGCATCGACGTGACCGGCCGGTTCGATCGGCTTGACCCTCAGCAGAGACTTGAGCATTCGGTGCATCCCCAGGTGGCGGTACGGGGCGAGCGGCCCCGGCAATGGCGAAGCGCCGGGCCCGAAGCGGGCGACGCAAGCGTCGTACCATGCCAAAGCCGGCCGGCCGCCACAAGCCGCGCTGCACCGTCGGCGGCGATAATGGCGGCCCCCGAACGCGAGAACGCCGATGCCGGAGTCGCCCCTACGCCAGCAGTTGCAGGTCCATGCCCGGCAGTGTCCGCAGCAGGCCGAGGTCGCTGCGCAGTTCCTGGCCTTGCTGGACGATGCCGCCGATCCATTCGTGCGCGCGCGCCTGGACGGCCATTTCACCGGCTCGGCCTGGCTGGTCAGCGCCGACGGCACGCGCACCCTGCTGACCCATCACCGCAAGCTGCAGCGCTGGCTGCAACTGGGCGGACACGCCGACGGCGACCGCGATCTGGCGCGGGTGGCGTTGAAGGAGGCCGAGGAGGAGTCGGGGCTGGCTGGCCTGGTACTGGACGATGGCGCGATCTTCGACCTGGACCGGCACTGGATTCCTGCGCGGGGCGAGGTGCCGGGGCACTGGCACTACGATGCGCGGTATGTGGTCCGCGCCGGCGCGGACGAAGTCTTCGCGGTCAGTGAAGAATCGCTGGCGTTGGCCTGGCGCCCGATCGCTGAATTGCTGGATGAAGCGGATCTGGATCCGTCGCTGCGGCGCATGGCGCGCAAGTGGCTAGAGCGGCAAGCCCCTCTCCCCCCGGGAGAGGGGTTGGGGTGAGGGTACGGGCGCGAAGCGCTGCATCCATCTGGCAACACGAGGCTGCGCCCGTACCCTCATCCGCCCCTTCGGGGCACCTTCTCCCGAGGGGAGAAGGAATAGCCGGCTCTGGTCGGATGGCTGAGCCCCTCTCCCATCGGGAGAGGGGTTGGGGTGAGGGTCGGGCGCGCAGCGCACGCGGTGTTTTGGCTCTACGAGGCTGCGCCCGCACCCTCATCCGCCCCTGTGGGGCACTTTCCCCCGCAAAAGGGGGCCATGGTCCCGAGGGGAGAAGGAACAGCCGGCTCCGGTCGGATGGCTGAGCCCCTCTCCCACCGGGAGAGGGGTTGGGGTGAGGGTCGGGCGCGCAGCGCACCCACGAATCCCCAATCCCCAATCCCCAATCCCAGCTAGTAAAGAATGCGCGTCCGCAACGTCCCCGCCACCTGCGCCAGTTCCTCCTTCAGCACCGCCGCCTGCTCCTCGCTGGCGCCGACGTCGATCACCACGTAGCCGACCTTGGGATCGGTGCGCAGGAACTGGCCGTCGATGTTGACGTTGTGGCGCGAGAACAGTTCGTTGATCTGCGACAGCACGCCCGGCACGTTGCGGTGGATGTGCAGCAGGCGCAGGCTCTCGGCGTGCTCGGGCAGGGTGACCTCGGGGAAGTTCACCGCCGACAGGGTGCTGCCGTTGTCGCTGTAGCGCACCAGCTTGGCCGCCACTTCCACGCCGATGTTGTCCTGCGCCTCCAGCGTGCTGCCGCCCACGTGCGGGGTCAGGATCACGTTGTCGTGCCCGACCAGCGGCGATTCGAACAGGTCGCCGTTGCCCTTGGGCTCGATCGGGAACACGTCCACCGCGGCGCCGCCGATGTGGCCGCTGCGCAGCGCCGCGTCCAGTGCGTCGATGTCGATGACGGTGCCGCGCGAGGCGTTGATCAGGTGCGCGCCCGGCTTCATCTGCGCCAGCTGCGCCGCGCCGATCATGTCGCGGGTGGCCGCGGTTTCCGGCACGTGCAGGGTGACCACATCCGAGCGCGCCAGCAGGTCGTCCAGGTCGGTGGCGGTGCGGGCGTTGCCCAGCGACAGCTTGGTCTCGATGTCGTGGAAGATCACCTGCATGCCCAGCGCCTCGGCCAGCACGCCGACCTGGGTGCCGATATGCCCGTAGCCGACGATGCCCAGCACCTTGCCGCGGGTCTCGTGGCTGCCGGCGGCCGACTTCGACCAGCCGCCGCGGTGGCATTCGGCGTTCTTCTGCGGAATGCCGCGCAACAGCAGGATGGCCTCGGCGATCACCAGTTCGGCGACGCTGCGGGTGTTGGAGTAGGGCGCATTGAACACCGGGATGCCGGCCAGTTCGGCGGCATCCAGGTCGACCTGGTTGGTGCCGATGCAGAAGCAGCCGACCGCGATCAGCCGCTTGGCGTGGGCCAGCACCTCGGCGCTGAGCTGGGTGCGCGAGCGGATGCCGACGATGTGCGCCTCTGCGATGCGCTGCTTGAGCTCCTCTTCCGGCAGCGACTTGGCGTGCAGCTCGATCTGCGAGTAGCCGGCCGCGCGGAACACGTCGACGGCGGTCTGGCTGATGCCTTCGAGCAGCAGCACGCGGATATCCTGCTTCGGAAACGAGGTCTTCTTGGGCGACATTGCGATGAGGGAGCGATGGCCAGCGGGCCGGTCACTATGCCAGATGGCTCCACGCTTTGGTGCGCCGCAATAGGATGCCGGGAGACCGTGGATGCAACGCCGGTGGACGGTTTCAGGTGCATCGATTGGCGGTGGCCGGCGGAGGATTCGGGAGTGGGGATTGGCGATTCGCAAAAGCAGCGACGCGCTGGCAGCGAACTGGACGCCGTTGCGCAACGCTGGCACGCTTGAATGCTTGCCTCCGCCGATGCCTCTCCGCTCATGACCGACCCGCGCCTGGATGCCCTGGCCCTCGCCGTTCCCGGCCTGCGCCTGAAGACCGATCCCGCCGACCTTGAGCACTACGGCCGCGACTGGACCCGGCGCTGGACCCCGGCGCCGCTGGCGATCGCGCTGCCGGCGACGGTGGAGGAAGTCCAGGCGGTGCTGCGCTGGGCCAACGAACACGCGGTGGCGGTGGTGCCCTCCGGCGGTCGCACCGGCCTGTCCGGCGGCGCGGTGGCCGCGCGCGGCGAGCTGGTGCTGAGCCTGGAGCGGATGAACAAGGCGCTGGCCTTCGATCCGGTCGACCGCACCCTCACCGTGCAGGCCGGCATGCCGCTGGAAGCGGTGCACAACGCCGCGCGCGAGCACGGCCTGCTGTACCCGGTGGACTTCGCCGCGCGCGGGTCCTGCTCGATCGGCGGCAACATCGCCACCAACGCCGGCGGCATCCGCGTGATCCGCTACGGCAACACCCGCGAGTGGATCGCCGGGTTGAAGGTGGTCACCGGCAGCGGCGAGCTGCTCGAGCTCAACCGCGGCCTGATCAAGAATTCCAGCGGCTACGATTTCCGCCAGTTGCTGATCGGCTCCGAAGGCACCCTCGGCATCGTCGTCGAGGCCACCCTGCGGCTCACCGATCCGCCGCCGCCGAGCAACGTGATGCTGCTGGCGCTGCCCTCGTTCGAGGTGCTGATGCAGGTGTTCGCCGCGTTCCGCAGCCGGCTGCAGTTGGAGGCGTTCGAGTTCTTCACCGACCGCGCGTTGCAGCACGTGCTCGCGCATGGCGCGCAGGCGCCGTTCGACACCGTCTATCCTTATTACGTGGTCACCGAGTACGCCAGCGGCAACGAGGCGCAGGAGGCCGCGGCGCTGGCCGCGTTCGAGGCCTGCATGGAGCAGGGCTGGGTGCTGGACGGGCTGATCAGCCAGAGCGAGGCGCAGGCGGCGCAGTTGTGGCGCCTGCGCGAAGGCATCACCGAGGCGGTGGCGCGCTACACCCCGTACAAGAACGACGTCTCGGTGCGGATCTCGGCGATGCCGGCGTTCCTGGCACGGACCCAGGCGCTGCTCGGCGAGGCCTACCCGCAGTTCGAGGTGGTGTGGTTCGGCCACATCGGCGACGGCAACCTGCACATCAACGTGCTCAAGCCCGACGCCACCGCGCCGGCCGAGTTCATCGCCGCCTGCGAGCAGGTGACCAAGCTGCTGGCGCAGGTACTGGCCGAGCACGGCGGCAGCATCTCCGCCGAGCACGGCATCGGCCTGGTCAAGAAACCCTACCTGGACAGCACCCGCAGCGCCGAGGAGATCGCGCTGATGCGTGCGGTCAAGCGCGTGTTCGATCCGTCCGGCCTGCTCAATCCCGGCAAGCTGTTCGATCCCTGAGCCCAGCCGCGCCGCTGCCGCGCGACCCGTTCAGGCGCTGCGCGCGGCGGACCGCTAGGCTATGCGGCGCGGCGCAGGCCGTCCCCCTTTTCACGATCCTGTTTGGAACGAATGCGATGACCCGAGTGACCGCGCGCTGCGCCCTGCTGTTCGCCCTGATCCTGCCCGCGTTCGCGCAGGCGTCCAGCTTCGCCGGCAGCTCCGCCGGTTCGGCCTCGGCCGGTTCGGCCGGCAGTTCGGCGTCTTCGGACAGCAGTTCCAACAACGACAAGGTGGTGCTGCAGGCGCGCGACGACGCGGCCGGCTTCGTCGCCAGCGCCGGGCGCATCCGCGGCGTGCAACTGGAAGCGGCGCTGCGCGTGCTGCGCGAGCGCAACCCGCAGGCACAGCAGGCCAGCGACCTGGAACTGGCGCAGGCGATCCTGGCGCTGTGACCGCGTGCCGGCCACGGCGCCTCGGCGCGCGGTGGCTGGCGATGCTGGCGCTGGCCGCTGCGATGCCCGCAGCGGCTGCGCCGCTGTCTGCCGACGAAAGCGGGCTGAGCCCAGCCGAGCGCAACGCCAGCCAGGCCGTGCTGGCCGCGGCGCAGGCGCGGCTGCCGCCGGCCTGGGCCTCCGCGCTGCCGACAGGGCTGCCGCTGCAATGGCGCGACGACCTCCCCGCACAGGTGCACGGGCGCGCGCAGGCCAAACGCCTGCTGTTGAACAAGCGCCTGCTGCGCGACTGGATGGCGGCAGAGGATCCCGGCACCGACCCGGCCGTCGATCCGGCGCGGCGGCCGGCCCTGGCCGCGGTGCTGCACGAACTGGCGCATTTCTACGATCGTTCCGCCGCAGGGCGGCTGTCGTCCGATCCGCGCCTGCTGGATCTGGCCGGCTGGCAGGTCAGCCCGATGCGCCTGGGCCTGCGCCGCGGCCACAACCGCTTCACCGAGCGCAGTCCGGACCGCTACGAATTGCAGTCGCCGGCCGAGTTCGTGGCGGTGAATCTCGAACACGTCCTGCTCGATCCGGACTACGCCTGCCGCCGGCCGGCGCTGGCCGCGTATTTCGCCGAGCGCCTGGCGTGGACGCCGCCGGCCCGCGACTGCGCGCCGGGCCTGGCGTTCGTGCAGGATCCGCTGGCCGAGCAGGCGGCGCTGCTGCAGATCGACCCGGCGCGGGTCTACGCGGTGGACTACCTGCTGGCCGAAGGCAACGCGCAGCCGATGAGCCACTGGGGCCACAGCATGCTGCGCCTGGTCATCTGCGCGCCGGGGCGGCCGCTGGGGCCGGCATGCCGGCTGGACCTGGCCGAGCATCGGGTGCTGTCGTTCCGCGCCTTCGTCGACGACGTGCAGATCTCCAGCCTGCGCGGGCTGACCGGTTCCTATCCGTCGCGGCTGTTCGTGCTGCCGCTGCGCCAGGTGGTGGACGACTACACCCAGGTGCAACTGCGCGGCCTGCAGTCGCTGCCGCTGCGGCTCTCGCGCGAGGAGATCGCCGCGCTGCTGGAGCGCGCCGCGCAACTGCACTGGAGCTACGACGGCCGCTACTACTTCCTCAGCAACAACTGCGCGGTGGAGACCTACGCCTTGCTGCACGACGGCGTACCGCGGCTGGCGACCGCGCACCTGTCCGGCATCAGCCCGACCGGATTGCGCCGGCGCCTGCTACGGGCCGGCATCGCCGATGCATCGGTGCTCGACGATGCCGACGCGGCGGTGCGGGAGGGCTATTACTTCCCGGCGGCAAGCGCGCACTTCGCGGAGATGTTCGCGGTGGCGCGGAGCTCGTTGGCGCTACCGGCGCGCAATGCCGATGCCTGGCTGGACCTGCCGGCGGCGCAGCGCGCGCCGTGGCTGCAGCGCGGCGATCTGCGCACCAGTGCGGCCTTGCTGGTGCTGGAGAACGCCGCGCGCCGCCGCGCCGAACAGCGCGGTCGCGATGCATTGAAGCGGCGCTATCTGGGCAAGCCGCTGCCGTTCGCGGTGGCCGCTGCGGGCGAGGGCGAGGCGGGTGCCGACACCCGCGACGCCGCCAGCGCGGTACGTGCCGTCCTGGCCGAGCAGGGGCTGCTGAGTCAGCCGGCGAGCCTGCTGCAGGGGCAGCCGGGCTATGGCCTGCCGCAGGCGCAGGAACGCGCCTGGCTGCAGGTTCAGGGACAAGCGCGAATCGCGGCGCTGCGCGAGGACGGCGCCGCGCTGCAGGCGCGCCTGCGCGGATTGCTGCCGGCGCCGCTGCAGGCGGACCTGGCGCAGATCGATGCCAACCTGGCGACGCTGGGCGAACGCCTGCGCACGCTCAATCGCGAAGGTGGCGGGCTGCAGTTGGATTCGCCGTCGCTGTTGCGGCAGCGTGGTGGGCAGCCGTAGTGCGGCATGCGGGCTTGCGACGCGAGGCGATCGAATGGGAGGTATCACGCGTGCGGTTGACGGCGGCGCGGTTGCGGCTGAAGCCGCTCCTACGACGCGGCCGGCGGTGGGTTTGTTGCATCGGCTGGTTGCAGCGCAGCTTTTTCGTTATGAACGGAGGCCGATAGTTCCAGTCGTCGGGACTGAAGTCCCTCCCACAAAAAAGCGGCGTCCCCTCCGCTCGGTTTGTAGGAGCGGCTTCAGCCGCGACGAGCGAAGCGGGGGAGCTGGCCGATGGCGACTACCTTCAGGCCGACGCCGATGCCCGCAAGGGCACCATCTTGCCGGCCGGCAAGCCTCCATCACGGCAGCTCGAGACCGACATCCTCGCCGTAGCGGCGCAGCCAGGCGTCGCGCGGCGGATCCTGGCGGTACTGCGCGCGCAGCGTCGCCCACGTCTGTTCGTTGCCGTCGCAGTACTTGGCCATCGCCCGTTCCAGTTCGCGCCGCCGCGCCGCGTCGTAGGGCTCTTCGCCGGCGAAATGAGTGCAGGTGTCCTGGCGCGCGACGAAGGCGCGGATCGGCGCGGGCATCGCGCAGAACCCTTCGTAATGCTCGGGATCGACCGCGTCCGGAATCGTGCACGCGGGCTTGGCCGCGGCTGCGGTGGCCGGCGGCACCGGCGTGGCGAGCGCCAGCGCCGGCACGGCCAGCAGCAGGCCGAGGGACGCGCGCCGTGGCGCGTGCCCGGCGCGGCCGGCGCGGGAGGCGTGATTGGCATGGCGCCCGCGCATGGGCTCAGTCGGCGCGGCCGGCGAATTCGCCGGTGGTGGTGTTGACCAGCACGCGCTCGCCGTTGCCGATGTACTCCGGCACCATGATCTCGATGCCGGTGTTGAGCTTGGCCGGCTTCGGCCGCTTGGTGGCGGTGCCGCCCTTGAGTTCCGGCGGGGTCTCGATCACTTCCAGGGTCACGCTCTGCGGCAACTGGATCGCCACCGGCTGGTCGTCGATGACCTGCACGTAGATGCCGCTGAGGCCGTCGGTGATGTAGCCGGCGTCGGTGCCGATCGCATCGGCATCCAGGGTGTAGGGCGTGTAGTCCTCGTCGTCGAGGAACACAAAGGCCTCGCCGTCCTTGTAGGAGAAGGTGGCCTGGCGGCGCATCAGCTCGACCTCGCGCAGGTCGTCGTCGCCGTCGAAGCTGGCATCGAGCTTGTTGCCGCCCGGCACGCTGTACATCACGAAGCGGAAGCGCACGTTGCCGCCGCGGCCCTGCGGCGAGCTGCGCTCGATGTCGCGGATCTGGTACACGCCGTTGTTGTACTCGACGACGTTGCCTTTCTTGATTTCGTTGGCTTTCATTTGGGGCTGGGAATCGGGAGTTGGGAATCGGGAATGGGAAAAGCAAAGGCAGAGAACTGGCAATCGGAGGGAAGCGCTTTTGCGACTCCCCATTCCCGATTCTCCATTCCCGGCTACTTCGGCGCCAACCGCACCGCGCCATCGAGGCGAATGGTCTCGCCGTTGAGGTAGCGGTTGCGCAGCAGGAACATCACCGTGTCGGCGAATTCGTCCGGGCGGCCGAGACGCGAAGGATACGGGATCGCCGCGGCCAGCGACTGCTGCACGGCCTCGGGCATGCCGTCGACCATCGGCGTCCAGAAGATGCCCGGGGCGATGGTGTTGACGCGGATGCCGAAGCGCGCCAGTTCGCGCGCCATCGGCAGGGTCATCGCCACCACGCCGCCCTTGGACGCGGCGTAGGCGGCCTGGCCGATCTGGCCTTCGTAGGCGGCGACGCTGGCGGTGTTGACGATGACGCCGCGCTCGCCGTCCTCGCCCGGGGCGTTGTGCTGCATCAGGTCGGCGGCGGCCTTGGCGACGTTGAAGCTGCCGACCAGGTTGACCATCACCGTGCCCTGGAAGGTGGCCAGCGGCATCGGCGCTTCCTTGCCGAGCACGCGGCCGGCGCCGAGGATGCCGGCGCAGTTGACCGCGGCATTGAGTCCGCCGAGGAAATCGCGTGCCGACGCCAGCTGCGCCGCCACCTGGGCCTCGTCGCTGACGTCGGTGCGCAGGTAGCAGGCCTGCTCCGCGCCCAGCGCGGCGACCGCGGCCGCGCCCTTGTCGTCGTTCAGATCGAACAATGCGACCTTGCCGCCTTCGGCGACGATGCGTTGCGCCACCGCCAGGCCGAGGCCGGACACGCCGCCGGTGACCACCGCTTTCAGATCGGCGAGCTGCATGGATGTTCCCTCCCAGGAAAACGCCCAGTTTAGAGGCTGCCGCCCATTGCGGCGAGACGCGACGACCACCCGCGGTGCGCAAGCCTGTCGCCGGATGCGGCGCCGTCGCGGCTCAGGCCTCGGCCGCCAGCGCCTGGCCGACCTTGCTGCCGGTGGGTCGGCCGAGTTTCTGTGCCAGCCAGCGGCCGGTCGCGGCCAGTGCCGGCAGGTCGATGCCGGTGTCCACACCATTGCCGTGCAGCAGGTAGACCACGTCCTCGCTGGCCACATTGCCGCTGGCGCCCTTGGCGTAGGGACAGCCGCCGGCGCCGGACACGGCGGCATCGACCACGCGCACGCCTTCTTCCAGGCAGGCGGCGATGTTGGCCAGGGCCTGGCCGTAGGTGTCGTGGAAATGCACCGCCAGCGCCGCCATCGGCACCGCCGCGGCGACCGCGCGCAGCATCGCCCGCGCCTTGCCCGGCGTGCCCACGCCGATGGTGTCGCCCAGCGAGATCTCGTAGCAGCCCAGCGCATGCAGCCGCTGCGCCACCCGCACCACGTCGGCCAGCGGCACCTCGCCCTGGTAGGGGCAGCCGAGCACGGTGGAGACGTAGCCGCGCACCTTGACCCCGTCCGCCGCCGCGCGCTCCAGCACCGGCGCGAAGCGCGCCAGCGATTCGTCGATGCCGGCATTGGTATTGGTGCGATTGAAGGTCTCCGAGGCGGCGGTGAACACCGCCACCTCGCGCACCCCGACCGCGGCGGCGCGCTCGTAGCCCTGCAGGTTCGGCACCAGCACCGGATAGTCCACCCCCGGCACCTGCGCGATGCCGGCGTAGACCTCGGCCGCATCGGCCAGCTGCGGCACCCATTTCGGGCTGACGAAGCTGGTCGCCTCGATGCTGCGCAGGCCGGTGCGGCCCAGCCGCGCGATCAGTTCGATCTTGTCGGCGGTGGCGACCCAGGCCTTCTCGTTCTGCAGGCCGTCGCGCGGGCCGACTTCGACGATGCGGACGCTGTCGCTCATCGCGCACGCTCCCGCACCGGGAGGGAGCGCGCGCGCCGCGGCGTCTGCCGGGTACTGCGCATGAGACGGGAAACGGCGAGGCGCATGGGAATTCCTGATGGATGGAGACGATGACACTGCGGTGGCACGGCCGGCGCCTTGCGCGGGTACGACGCGGCGGCGCGGATCAGGCCGCTGCCGGGCGGTGGCAGACCGCTTCGATGTTGTGGCCATCCGGATCCAGCAGGAACGCGCCGTAGTAGTCGGGGTGGTAGTGCGGGCGCAGGCCCGGTGCGCCGTGGTCGCGTCCGCCGGTGGCCAGGCCGGCGCGATGGAAGGCGTCCACCTGCGCGCGGCTGGCGGCGACGAAGGCCACGTGCACGCCGTTGTCGCCGGCGTCGCGGCCGCCGTCGGCGATCCAGAAGCTGGGCTTGCCGTCGCGGCCGAAGCCGACGTGGCGCTGGCCGCCGCTCTGTTCGGCGCTCACCTGCATCGCCACGTCCAGGTCCAGCGCGGCCAGGGCGGCGCGGTAGAAGGCCAGGCTGCGGTCGAGGTCGCTGCAGCGCAGGCCGAGATGGTCGAGCGGGTTCATGGGCAGGCCCTCCAGGCCGGTTCGCGTTTGTCCAGGAACGCATTCAGTCCTTCCTGGCCCTCGGCCGAGACCCGCAACTGCGCGATCAGCGCCGCATTGGCCTGGTCCAGCGCATCGCGCTCGCCGCCGGCCGCGACCCGCCGCACCAGCACCTTGGCGCCGGCGGCGGCCAGCGGCCCGGCCTGGCCGAGCAGGGCGACCTGGCGTTGCACCGCCGCGTCCAGCGCCTCCGGCGCCACCGCCTGGTGGACCAGGCCGATCTGCGCGGCGGTGGCGGCGTCGAAGGTTTCCGCGCTGGCGAACCAGCGCCGCGCCTGGCGCGCGCCGATCGCCGCGATCACGTACGGCGAGATCACCGCCGGTAGCAGGCCCAGGCGGCTTTCGCTGAGCGCGAAGCGGGCATCGGTGGCGGCCACGGCGATGTCGCAGCAGGCCACCAGGCCCACCGCGCCGCCGAACGCGGCACCTTGCACCCGTGCCACCGTGGGCTTGGGCAGTTCGTCGAGCAGGCGCATCAGCCGCGCCAGGGCCAGCGCATCGTCGAGGTTCGCCTGCTCGCTGGCGCCGGCCATCGAGCGCATCCACTGCAGGTCGGCGCCGGCGGAGAACGCCGCGCCGGCGCCGGCCAGGACCACGACCTGCACCTGCGGATCGGCGCCGATCTGCAGCAGGGCGTCGCTGAGCTGGGCGATCAGCGCGGCGTCGAAGGCGTTGCGGACCTCGGGTCGGTTCAACTGCAGGGTCAGGACCTTGCCGGATCGTTGCAACAACAGGGCATCGCTCATCGAACACGCTCGTACAAAGGGAAAACGGCAGCCATACGGCGATCATAGCCGGCCGCGCCGGCGCCGCCATGACGCGCCGCGGCGATGCTACAATTGATAACCATTCTTATCGACGGAACGTGCTGTGACGTTGTCCGACATGCCGTTGCGCAGCAGCGCCCTCGTGGAATCCGTGCACGACCGCCAGCCCAATGACGCCATTGCGCGGCGTCTGCGCGAGCTGGGCTTCGTCGCCGGCGAGCAGGTGCAGGTGCTGACCAGCGGGCCGATCGGCGGCGAACCCCTGCTGGTGCAGGTGGGCTACACGCGCTTCGCGCTGCGCCGCAGCGAGGCGGCGCGGGTGCAGGTCAGCGCGCTGGACGAGGTGCGCCCGTGAGCGCGGTGGCCGCGCCGCTGCGCCTGGCCCTGGTCGGCAATCCGAACTGCGGCAAGACCGCGCTGTTCAACCAGCTGACCGGCAGCAAGCAGAAGGTCGCCAACTACGCCGGCGTTACCGTCGAGCGCAAGGAAGGCCGCTTCCGCGCGCCGTCCGGGCGCGAGTTCGCGGTGCTGGACCTGCCGGGCGCCTACAGCCTGCAGCCGGCCAGCCTGGACGAGGCGATCACCCGCGACCTGTGCCGCGGCTTCTACCCGGGCGAGCCGGCGCCGGACGTGCTGGTCTGCGTGGTCGACGCCACCAACCTGCGCCTGCACCTGCGCTTCGCGCTGGAGCTGCGCGAACTGGGCAAGCCGATGCTGGTGGCCCTGAACATGGTCGACGCGGCGCAGCGCCGCGGCATCCAGATCGACCGCCAGGCGCTGGAGCAGGCGCTGGGCGTGCCGGTGATCGAGACCGTGGCGGTGCGCCGCAACGGCGCGCGCGCCCTGGTCGAACGGCTCGATGTACTGGCGCCTGCGCTGCCGCCGGCGGTGGCGCCGGCCGAGGGGCAGGGCGACTATCACCAACAGGTGCGCGCGATCCTGGCCTCGGCGGTGTCGATGCCGACGCGCACCTCGCGAGTGGACGACGCGCTGGACCGCTGGCTGCTGCATCCGGTGGCCGGGCTGCTGACCCTGGCGGTGGTGATGTTCCTGATCTTCCAGGCGGTGTATGCCTGGGCGGCACCACTGATGGACCTGATCGACGGCGGCACCAAGGCGCTGGGCGCCTGGATCGGCGGGACGCTGCCGGAGGGGCCGCTGAACAGTCTGCTGGTGGACGGCATCATCGCCGGTCTCGGCGGGGTGGTGGTGTTCCTGCCGCAGATCCTGATCCTGTTCGCTTTCATCCTGGCGCTGGAGGAATCCGGCTATCTGCCGCGCGCGGCGTTCCTGCTCGACCGCATGATGGCCGCGGCCGGCCTGTCCGGGCGCTCGTTCATCCCGCTGCTGTCCAGCTTCGCCTGCGCGGTGCCCGGGATCATGTCCACGCGCAGCATCCAGGACCCGCGCGACCGCTTGGCCACTATTTTGGTGGCGCCGCTGATGACCTGTTCGGCGCGCCTGCCGGTGTACGCCTTGCTGATCGGCGCGTTCATCCCGCAACGGCAGGTGTGGGGCGTGTTCAACCAGCAGGGGCTGGTGCTGTTCGGCCTGTACTTCGCCGCCATCGCCAGCGCGCTGCTGGTGTCGTGGACGATGAAGAAGTGGCGCCGCGACAAGGGCGAGCACCCGCTGCTGCTGGAGCTGCCGTCCTACCGCGTGCCGCACCTGCGCGATCTGGCGCTGGGCCTGTGGGAGCGCGCGGCGATCTTCCTCAAGCGTGTCGGCGGCATCATCCTGGCGCTGACCATCCTGCTGTGGTTCCTGCTGTCGTTCCCGGCAGCGCCGGCCGACGCCACCCTGCCGGCGATCGACTACAGCTTCGCCGGCCGCATCGGCCATGCCATGACCACGGTATTTTCGCCGCTCGGCTTCAACTGGCAGATCTGCATCGCGCTGATTCCCGGCCTGGCCGCGCGTGAGGTGGCGGTGTCGTCGCTGGCGACGGTGTACGCGCTGTCGGCGGCCGACGACGATGCCGCCGCGCAGGCGCTGTCGCCGCTGATCCACGATGGCTGGTCGCTGGCCACCGCGCTGTCGCTGCTGGTCTGGTACATCTACGCGCCGATGTGCATTTCCACCCTGGCCACAATCAAGCGCGAGACCAACTCGTGGAAGCAGATGAGTTTCGCCGCGTTCTACCTGTTCGCGCTGGCATATCTGGCCTCGCTGGTCACCTACCAGGTCGCGGTGGCGCTGGGAGCCGGCTGAAATGAGCGCCTCGCTGCTGCTGCAGTACCTGGTGATCGCGCTGGCGGTGCTGGTCAGCGCCTGGGTGGTGTTGAAGAAGCAGTTCCCGGGCACCACGCGCAAGCTGCGCGGCGCACTCGCACTACGCCTGCTCAAGCCCGGTCGGGCGGCCTGGCTGCAGGCGCTGGGGCGGCGCATCGCACCGCCGGCCAGCGCCGGTGCAGGCGCCTGTGGCGGCTGCGACAGCTGCGGGCCGACGCCGCCGCGGCGGCACTGAGCCGCGCCACGCGTTGCCGGCCGCCGCACGCTTGTGCGCCGCACATGCGCGCGGCCAGGGCGGCGACTATCCTATGCCGATGACCAGCCCATTCCAGTTCTCCCGCCGTGCGCAGGCGCTGACCAGTTCGGCGATCCGCGAAATCCTCAAGGTCACCGAACGCCCTGAAGTGATCTCCTTCGCCGGCGGCCTGCCGTCGCCGGATACCTTCCCGGTCGCGCGCATGCGCGAGGCCTGCGACAAGGTGCTGCGCGATGCGCCGCAGGCGGCGCTGCAGTACGGCCCGACCGAAGGCTATCTGCCGCTGCGCGAATGGGTGGCGGCACGGCTGAGCCGCGACGGCGCCAGCATCCGGCCCGGCCAGGTGCTGATCACCACCGGGTCGCAGCAGGGCCTGGACCTGCTCGGCAAGGTGTTCATCGACGAAGGCAGCAAGGTGCTGGTGGAGACGCCCAGCTATCTCGGCGCGCTGCAGGCGTTCTCGCTGTTCCAGCCGGCGTTCGCGGCGATGCAGTCGGACGACGACGGCGTGGTGGTGGACGCGCTGGACGATGCGCAACTGGCCGGCGCGCGCTTCATGTACGTGCTGCCGAACTTCCAGAATCCGACCGGGCGGCGCCTGCCGCTGCACCGCCGCCAGGCATTGGTCGCGCGTGCGGCTGCAGCCGGCGTGCCGATCGTCGAGGACGATCCCTATGGCGAGCTGTGCTACAGCGGCGATACGCTGCCGAGCCTGCTGTCGATGAACCCGGACGGCGCCATCTACATGGGCTCGTTCTCGAAGGTGTTCGCGCCGGGCCTGCGCTTGGGCTATGTGGTCGCGCCGGAGGCCGTGCATGCCAAGCTGGTGCAGGCCAAGCAGGCGGCCGATCTGCACACGCCCTCGTTCAGTCAGCGCATCGTGTACGAAGCGGTGCAGGACGGCTTCCTGGATGCGCATATCCCCGGCATCCGCACGCTGTACGCCAGCCGCTGTGAGCAGATGCTCGCGGCGCTGACCAAGTATTTCCCTGCGCAGGTGCGCTGGAATCGCCCAGCCGGCGGCATGTTCATCTGGGTCGAACTGCCGGAGGGCATGGACGGCGGCGCGCTGCTGAGCAAGGCGATCGAGCGCAACGTGGCCTTCGTGCCCGGCGCGCCGTTCTTCGCGGTCGCGCCGCAGCGCAATACCTTGCGGCTGTCGTTCGTGACCGTGCCGGCCGAGCGCATCGAAACCGGCGTGCGCATCCTCGGCGCGCTGTTGCAGGACGAGGTCGCCGCGCACCGGCGCGCGACGGCCTGAGCCCGGCCTCGCGTCTGTCGATGACGTCGTCCGATTCCGCGGTCGCCTCCTGGACCATCGATGCGGTCCTGGTCGGCCGCGCGCAGGCGTTCATCCGCCCGGGCAGCCGCAGCGCGATCGACAAGCGGCCCCAGGACGGGCGCCTGCGCATCGGCCCGGAAGGGCTGGAGCTGGACGAGCAGGGCGACCGCCGCGTGCACGGCGGCCCCGACAAGGCCTTGCACCATTATCCGCGCGACCATTACCCGGCCTGGCGCGAGGAGCTCGGCGCGCATGCCTTGCTGGACGCGCCGGGCGCGTTCGGCGAGAACCTCAGCAGTTGCGGGGTGACCGAAGCCGACCTGTGCCTGGGCGACCGTCTGCGCTTGGGGACCGCGTTGGTCGAGGTCTCGCAGTCGCGGCAGCCGTGCTGGAAGCTGTCCGACCGCTTCGGCGTGCCGGCGTTGGCGCGGCGCGTGCAGGACAGCGGCCGCACCGGCTGGTACTACCGCGTGCTGCAACCCGGGGAGGTCGCCGCCGGCGATCGCCTGGAATTGCTGGAGCGTCCGTATCCGCAGTGGCCGCTGGCGCGGCTGGTCGGCCTGCTGTACCGGCGCGAGATCGACCTGGCGCAATTGCAGGACGTGCTGGCGCTGCCGCTGGTGCCGAACTGGCGCACGCTGTTCGAGCGACGCCTGGCGCAGCGTGCGGTGGAAAACTGGGACAAGCGCTTGTTGGGGCAGGCACCGGAGTAGGGCAGCAAGGCGCCGTTCCTGTGTCTGTCGTCGCGCCGCGTCGGGGCTGAAGCCCCTCCCACAGTGGGATGCCCCATCGGCTGCGATTGCTTTCAGCTCGTCGTAGGAGTCAACTGTCATGCA
>NZ_JAGHWV010000010.1:216554-216707 GCF_017746095.1 Xanthomonas sp. D-109 | reverse complement strand
GGGGTGGGATTTGTGGGTCGTGAACGCGTGTGCGTAGGCGCGGTTTTTATGCCTTTGATGGATCAACCGCAACTGGGGCGTCCCCGGTGAGGCCAAGCTACCAGGGGGCAAGCGCGGATGTGTCATGGTATTTCGATGCAATGGCTGCGCCGG
>NZ_JAGHWV010000010.1:110874-216505 GCF_017746095.1 Xanthomonas sp. D-109 | reverse complement strand
CCCATTCCCCATTCCCCATTCCCAGCTCTTCACAGCTTGCCCTTCATCGACCGGTAGTCGCGCGGGGTCATGCCCACGGTGGCCTTGAACTGGCGGGCGAAGGCGCTCTGGTCGGCGAAGCCGCACAGCTGGCCGATGCTGGCGATGCTGTCGTCGCCGTGCAGCAGGCGCATCGCCGCTTCGATGCGCATCTTGGTCAGCAACTGCTGCGGGGTCAGCTGGAACACGCGGCGGAAGTGCCGCTCCAGTTGCGCCACCGACAGCTCGGCCAGGTCGGCCAGGGTCTGCACGCGCAGGTTGTCGCCGTAGTGCGCCTGCATGTGTTCCATGGCGCGGCTGATGCGCTCGTAGGCGGAATGGCGGCTGTCCGGCTGGCCCAGGTCGCGGGAGATGCCGACCACGCCGATCACCTCCTCGCCCTCGCACAACGGGCGCTTGAAGGTCAGGCACCAGCCGGGGGTGCGGTTCGGGAACAGGTGCACTTCCAGCTGGTTCTCGATCACCTCGCCGCACAGCACCCGGCGGTCCTGCATCAGATAGCTGCCGCCCAGCGGCAGCGGGAACACGTCCGCGGCCGACTTGCCGATCAGGTCGGCGCGGTATTTCTTGCCCAGCCGCCGCACCAGGGTCAGGTTGACATGGGTGTAGCGGCCGTCGCGGTCCTTCACGAAGAACACCACGTCCGGCAGGGCGTCGAACAGCGTCTGCAGTTCCAGTGCCGAAATCAGAGTGTCCATGGCGTTCACCTGCGGAAGTGGGCGGCGGTGCGGGCGCGCCGCCGCGCGTCCCCTGAATGCCGATGCTAGCCTAAGTCGGCACCGGCGGGCGTCGCCGGGTTGTGCGAACTTCCGCATTGGCGACAGGCAAACGCTGCTAGCCGGCGGCGGTGCCGAATGTGAGCATGGCTCCATGCATACACTCGATGTCATCGACTCGCACAGCGCCGGCGAACCGACCCGTGTCGTCGTCTCCGGCTTCCCCGATCTGGGAACCGGTTCCCTGGCCGAGCGCCGGGAGCTGTTCCGCACGCGCTTCGACGCCTGGCGCAGCGCCATCGCCTGCGAGCCGCGCGGCTCGGACACCATGGTCGGCGCACTGCTGCTGCCGCCGGTGGCCGCCGATGCCTGCGCGGCGGTGATCTTCTTCAACAACGTCGGCTACCTGGGCATGTGCGGCCACGGCACCATCGGCCTGGTGCGCACGCTGGCCGAGCTGGGGCGGCTGAGCGCGGGCACGCACCGCATCGAGACGCCGGTGGGCACGGTCGGTGTGGAGCTGCACGCCGACGGCCGCGTCTCGGTCGACAACGTCGAGAGCTACCGCCATGCCACCGGCGTCGAAGTGCAGGTGCCCGACTATGGGCGCGTGCGCGGCGACGTGGCCTGGGGCGGCAACTGGTTCTTCATCACCCAGCAGACGCCATGCGCGCTGGAGCTGCGCCACCAGCGCGCGCTGACCGCCTACACCGAGGCGGTGCGGCTGGCGCTGGAGGCGGCGGGCATCCGCGGCGCCGACGGTGGCGAGATCGATCACATCGAGATCAACGGGCCGGCGCCGGACGCCAGCGCCGATGCGCGCAACTTCGTGCTGTGCCCGGGCCTGGCCTACGATCGGTCGCCGTGCGGGACCGGCACCAGCGCCAAGCTGGCGTGCCTGGCCGCCGACGGCAAGCTGGCGCCGGGCCAGGTGTGGCGGCAGCAGGGCATCCTCGGCAGCGTGTTCGAGGGCAGCTACACCGTCGGTGCGCGCGGGGTACTGCCGCGCATCACCGGGCAGGCCTACATCACTGCGCGCGCGCAGTTGCTGATCGATCCGCAGGATCCGTTCGCCTGGGGCATCGGCGCCGCATGAGCGGTTTCGACCTGATCGTCGTCGGCGCCGGCATCGTCGGCGCGGCCTGCGCCGATGCGGCGGCGGCCGCCGGCCTGCGCGTGGCGATCGTCGAGTCGGGCAGCATCGGCGGCGGTTCCACCGCCGCGGCGATGGGGCATCTGGTGGCGATGGACGACGATCCGGCGGAACTGGCGCTGTCGGCGTATTCGCTGCGGTTGTGGGAAGAATTCGCGCCGCTGCCGGAGGCCGAGTTCAGCCGTTGCGGCACGCTGTGGGTGGCGCGGCAGGCGCGCGAACTGGAGGCGATTCCGGCCAAGATCCAGCGCCTGGCCGCGGCCGGCGTCCACGCCGAAGCGCTCGATGCGCAGCGCTTGTATCAGCTTGAGCCGGCGCTGGTGCCGGGCCTGGCGGGCGGCATGCGCGTGGCCGCCGAGGCGGTGGTGTATCCGCCGCGGATGGCGCGCTACCTGGTCGAGCGCGCCTGCGCCGCCGGTGCGCGGCTGTACGCCGGGCGTCGCGCCACTGCGCTGGCCGATGCCGGCGTGCGCCTGGACGACGGCAGCGTGCTGCATGGCCCGGTATTGGTCGCCACCGGCTGCGCGGTGTCGGAGCTGTTGCCGGAACTGCCGATGCGCGCGCGCAAGGGGCAACTGGTGATCACCGACCGCTACCCGGGTTTCGTCGCCCATCAATTGCTGGAACTGGGCTATGCCGACAGCGCGCACGGCAGCGACGGCAGCAGCGTGGCGTTCAACGTGCAGCCGCGGCCGACCGGGCAACTCCTGATCGGCTCCTCGCGCGAATTCGATGCGACCGACCGCGCGGTGTCGATGCCGATGCTGCAACGGATGCTGGAGCGCGCCTTCGCGTTCCTGCCCGGCCTGCGGCAATTGCAGGCGATCCGGGTGTGGACCGGGCTGCGTCCGGCCACGCCGGACGGGCGCCCGTACCTGGGCGCGGTGCCGGAGCGGCGCGACGTGTGGGTCGCGGCCGGCCACGAGGGCCTGGGCGTGACCACCGCGCTGGGCAGTGCGCGCCTGCTGCTGGACCAGTTGCTGCAGCGGCCCGCGGCGATCGACCCGGCGCCTTACGCGCCGGCGCGGGCGCTGGCATGAGCGCGCGCATGCTGCGCCTGCAGGTCGACGGCCGCGATGTCGAAGTGCTCGACGGCAGCAGCGTGGCCGCGGCGGTGGCGCAGGTCGCCACGCATTTCCGCCGCTCGCGCAGCGGCCAGCCGCGCGCGCCGCTGTGCGGCATGGGCGTGTGCGCCGAGTGCCGGGTGCGCATCGACCGCGTCGGTCAGTTGCGCGCCTGCATCACCCCGGCGCGCGACGGCATGCAGGTGTGGACCGATGGCTGAGCCGCGCACCCATTACGACGTGCTGGTGATCGGCGCCGGCCCGGCCGGGCTGGCGGCGGCGCTGGCGGCGGCCGGACATGGCCGCCGGGTCGGCCTGGTCGATCTGCAGGCGCGTGCCGGCGGGCAGATCTGGCGCCACGACGTGGCGCAGGCGCCGCCGCGCCTGGCCGCGCGCACGCTGGCGCAGCTGGCGGCCAGCGCCGTGACCTTTCTGCCGCAGACCCAGGTGCTGCTGGCGCAGGACCGGCAACTGCTCACCGATGGACCCGATGGCGCGCGCTGGCTGGGCTACGACGCGCTGGTGCTGGCCACCGGCGCGCGCGAATTGCTGTTGCCGTTCCCGGGCTGGACCCTGCCCGGGGTGACCGGGGCAGGTGGCGCCCAGGCGCTGGCCAAGCAGGGCTGGCCGCTGACCGGGCGGCGCGTGCTGGTCGCCGGCAGCGGGCCGCTGCTGCTGGCCTCGGCGGCGACGCTGCATCGCCACGGCGCGCAGGTGCTGGGCATCGTCGAACAGGCGCCGTGGCGCGCGCTGGCCGCGTTCGCTGCGCAGCTGCCGCTGCGCTGGCCGGACAAGGCGCTGCAGGCGCTGGCGCTGCGCACGCAACTGGCCGGGGTCGGCTACCACGCCGACAGCGTGGTGCTGGCTGCGTATGGCGAGGGCCGCGTGCAGGAGGTGGAGATCGACGGCCCGCGCGGCCGCCGCCGTCTCGCCTGCGATCAACTGTCGGTGGGCTACGGCCTAGTGCCGAACGTGGAACTGGCGCAACTGCTGGGCTGTCGCCTGGGCCGCAGCGGCGCGCATCCGTGCGTGGCGGTGGATGCGCAACTGCGCACCAGCGTCGACGGCGTGTACGCCGCCGGCGAGGCGCTGGGCATCGGCGGGCGCGATTGCGCGCGGGTGGAAGGTGCCATCGCCGGCCATCTGGCCGCCGGCCAGGATGCAGCTGCGCAGGCGCTGCAATCGCAGCGACGCCGCGCGCGTGCCTTCGCCGCGCTGCTGCAGCGGCAGTTCGCGCTGGATCCGCGCATCCATGCGCTGGCCGCGCCGGATACCCTGGTGTGCCGCTGCGAGGACGTGCCGCTGTCCGCGCTGCAGGGCCATGCCGACCTGCGCGACGCCAAGCTGGCCTCGCGCTGCGGCATGGGCGCCTGCCAGGGCCGCATCTGCGGCAGTGCGCTGACCGAACTGGGGCTGGCCGCGCGCGCCGCCGATTTCTCCGACGACGGCCGCCGGCCGCCGCTGTTCCCGGCGCGTCTGGACGCGCTGGCCCATCCTTGTCCGGATACCGGTCCGGACGCTGCTTCCGCCGCGCCCTCGCGCGCGGCCTCCCTTCGCAACTCTCCACAAGGTGTACTTCCATGAGCAAGGCTTCCTTCTGGTACGGCGTGCTGCCGGCCATCACCACCCCGTTCAACGCCGACGGCAGCATCGACCACGCGTTCCTGGCCAAGCATGCCCAGCTCATGGTCGACGCCGGCTGCACCGCGATCGTGCCGCTGGGCTCGCTGGGCGAAGCGGCCACGCTGAGCTTCGACGACAAGCTGGCGATCCTGAAGACCCTGGTGCAGGCGGTCGACGGCCGCATCCCGGTGGTGCCGGGTATCGCCGCGCTGTCCACCGACGAGGCCGTGCGCCTGGCGCAGGCGGCCAAGCAGGTCGGCTGCGGCGGCATCATGGTGCTGCCGCCGTACGTGTATTCCACCGACTGGCGCGAAATGGGCGCGCACATGCGCGCGGTGATCGCCGCCACCGACCTGCCGGCGATCCTGTACAACAACCCGATCGCCTACAAGACCGACTTCAGCCCGGCGCAGATCGCCGAACTGGCGGCCGAGTTCCCGAACCTGCAGGCGGTGAAGGAATCCTCGGGCGACGTGCGCCGCTTCGCCGCGCTGGGCGAGCTGCTCGGCGACCGCCTGGTGCTGCTGGTGGGCATGGACGATGCGATCGTCGAAGGCCTGAGCATGGGCGCCAAGGGCTGGATCGCCGGCCTGGTCAACGCGTATCCGAAGGAGTCGGTGAAGCTGTTCGAGCTGGCCCGCGACGGCGGCTACCCGGCGGCCAAGGCGCTGTACGACTGGTTCCTGCCGCTGCTGCGCCTGGACACCGTGCCCAAGTTCGTGCAGCTGATCAAGCTGGTGCAGGAGAAGGTCGGCCTGGGCAGCGAGCGCGTGCGCGCGCCGCGGCTGGTGCTGGAAGGCGCCGAGCGCGAGGCCGCATTGAAGGTCATCGACCACGCCATCGCCACCCATCCCGGGCACTGAGATGAGTACGCAACCGCTGTTGCTGGCCGGCCATTGGCAGGCCTCGCTGGAAGAGCGCGGCAGTTTCCGCGCCGAGGATCCGCGCGACGGAAGCGAGTTCGGCCCGTCGTTCCCGATCAGCGGCGCCGCCGATCTGGAAGCGGCGCTGAGCGCGGCGGCGCTGAGCGCCGATGCGCTGGCCGCGGCCGCGCCGGAACGCATCGCCGGGTTCCTGGATGCGTATGCGGACGCGATCGACGCCGACGTCGAGCGGCTGGTGGCGCTGGCGCATGCCGAAACCGGCCTGCCGGTGGAGCCGCGCCTGGCCAAGGTGGAACTGCCGCGCGCCAGCGGGCAGCTGCGCCAGGCCGCGCAGGCAGTGCGCAGCCACAGCTGGGCGCAGCCGGTGATCGACACCGCGGCGGGCCTGCGCGCGCAGCTGGGGCCGCTGCACAAGCCGGTGCTGGTGTTCGGCCCGAACAATTTTCCGTTCGCGTTCAACGCGGTGGCCGGCAGCGATTTCGCCTCGGCCATCGCCGCGCGCAATCCGGTCATCGCCAAGGCGCATCCCTCGCATCCGGCCACCAGCCAGCGCCTGGCCCAGCTCGCGCATCAGGCGCTGCTGGCGCATGACCTGCCGGCGGCGACGGTGCAGTTGCTCTACCACTTCGACAGCACGCTGGGCCTGGAGCTGGCCGGCGATCCGCGGCTGGGCGCGATCGGCTTCACCGGCAGCCGCGCCGGCGGGCTGGCGCTGAAGGCCGCCGCCGACCGCGCCGGCGTGCCGGCCTACGTCGAGCTGTCCAGCGTCAATCCGGTGTTCCTGCTGCCGGGCGCGCTGGCCGAACGCGGCGCGGCGCTGGCGCAGGAGTTCTTCGCCTCCTGCACCATGGGCAGCGGCCAGTTCTGCACCAACCCGGGCATCGTGGTGGTGCCCGAGGGCGAGGCCGGCGATGCCTTCGTCGTCGCGGCCACCGCGCATTTCGCCGCGGCTGCGCCGGCGCTGCTGTTCTCGCGCGGCGTGCTGGAGCATCTGCAGCGCAGCGTGGGTACGCTGCGCGATGCCGGCGCCACGGCGCTGGCCGGTGGCGAGGCCGACAAGGGTCCCGGCTATCGGCATGCGCCGACCTTGCTGGAAGTGTCGGCCGAGGCCTTCCTGCAGCAGCCCGAGGCGCTGCAGACCGAGGCGTTCGGCCCGGTCAGCCTGATCGTGCGCGGCGGCGGGTTGGGGCAGTTGACCGCCCTGGCGCGCAGCTTCGAGGGCAATCTCACCGGCACGCTCTATCGCGCCGCAGATGGCAGCGACGACATGGCCTTCGCCGCGCTGGCCGCGGCGTTGCGTCCGCGGGTCGGTCGCCTGATCTGCAACAAGATGCCGACCGGCGTGGCGGTGAGCCCGGCGATGAACCATGGCGGCCCGTATCCGAGCACCGGCCATCCGGGCTTCACGGCGGTCGGCATGCCCGCGGCGATCCGCCGCTTCGCCGCGCTGCACAGCTACGACGGCGTGCCCGACGCGTTGCTGCCGCCGTTGCTGCGCGATCGCAATCCCGGCGGCGTGCAGCGCTTGATCGACGGCTGCTGGAGCATTGCCGACGTGGAGCCGCGCGCATGAGCGAGCAGGCCCAGATCGGCGGCTTGACCCTGGAGCAGGCGCACGCACAACTGGCGCCGTGGCCGCATCGCGCGCCGGCAATCCAGCAGCAGGAGTACCGGCAGCGCCTGGCCAACGCGCGTGCGTTGATGCGCGCGCACGGCGCCGACGCGTTGCTGATCGGTGCCGGCGCTTCGTTGCGCTACTTCACCGGCGTGCCGTGGGGCGCCAGCGAGCGCCTGGTGGCGATGCTGCTCACCGCCGAAGGCGATCCGCTGCTGATCTGCCCGGCGTTCGAGGAAGGCTCGCTGGACGCGGTGCTGTCGGTGCCGGTACGCAAGCGCCTGTGGCAGGAACACGAGGATCCGCACGCGCTGGTCGCCGAGGCCTTGCTGGAACTGGACGCGCAGAGCCTGGCGCTGGACCCGGGCGTGGCCTTCGCGGTGCACACCGGGCTGACGGCGGTGCTGGGCCGGATCGCGATCCGCGATGCCGCGGCGATCGTCGACGGCTGCCGCATGCGCAAGTCGCCGGCGGAGCTGGCGCTGATGCAGCAGGCCTGCGACATGACCCTGCAGGTGCAGCGTCTGGCTGCCGGGCTGATCCGCGAGGGCATCACCACCGCGGAACTGACCCGTTTCATCGACCAGGCGCACCGCGCGCTCGGCGCCGACAACGGCTCGACCTTCTGCATCGTGCAGTTCGGCCACGCCACCGCGTATCCGCACGGCATTCCCGGCGTGCAGGCGCTGCGCCCGGGCGAGCTGGTGCTGATCGATACCGGCTGCACGGTGCAGGGCTACCACTCCGACATCACCCGCACCTACATCTTCGGCGAACCCAGCGAGAAGCAGCGACGCATCTGGCAACTGGAGCACGACGCGCAGGCGGCGGCCTTCGCCGCGGTGCGGCCGGGCGTGGCCTGCGCCGTGGTGGACGAGGCCGCGCGCAAGGTGCTGCAGCGCGCCGGGCTCGGCCCGGACTACCAGTTGCCGGGGCTGCCGCATCGCACCGGCCACGGCTGCGGCATGAGCATCCACGAGGCGCCATACCTGGTGCGCGGAAATGCGCTGGCGCTGGCCCCGGGCATGTGCTGCAGCAACGAGCCGATGATCGTGGTGCCGGGCGAGTTCGGCGTGCGCCTGGAGGATCATTTCTACGTCACCGAGGACGGCGCGCAGTGGTTCACGCCGCCGTCGCCGGCGATCGACCGGCCGTTCGCCTGATGCGCAGGGCGGCCACCTGCCACGTTTGTGCGGCGGCCGCCGCGGTGTGTCACGGGCGCATGTCGCCCTGCGGAGTTCCACGATGAAGCACATCCGTCTGCCCGTCGTCGGCATGCTGGCGCTGGCCCTGCTGAGCGCCTGTCAGCCGTCGGCACCGTCGGCGCCTTCCACGCCAGCGGCGACGGCGCCGGGCAAGGCGAGCACCTCGCCATCGCAGGCCTTCGCCGCGCTGCTCGATGCGCAGTGGCAGTACCAGCTCGAACACCATCCCGAGTTTGCCAGCATCATCGGCGACAGCCGCTACAACGACCGTTGGACCGACTATTCGCCAGCCGCGTTGGAAGCCGAACGCCAGGCGACCGTCGGGTTCCTGGCGCGCTTCGATGCGGTCGATGCCAAGGCGCTGTCGGCGCAGGAGCAGTTGAGCCTGCAGATGATGCAGCGGCAGTTGCGCGACCGGCTGGAGGCGATCGCGCTGAAGAACGACGAGATGCCGCTGGAGCCGGTCGGCGGCATCCAGGTGGCGCTGCCGGGCTATGCGCAGGCGTTTCCGTTCGCCAGCGTCAAGGACTACGAGGACTACATCAAGCGCCTGCAGGCGATTCCGGCGCTGCTCGACCAGGTGGTGGCGCTGTCGCGCGCCGGCGCCAAGGACGGGTTGGTGCAGCCGAAGTACCTGCTCGAGCGCATTCCCGCGCAGGTGCGCGAGATCGCCGCGCCGGCCGGTGCCGACAGTCCGTTCGCGCTCCCGCTGCAGCAGTTCCCCGCAGCAGTGCCGGAGGCCGAGCGGCCGCGGCTGCGCGCGGCGATGATCGCGGCGATCGACCAGCAGGTGCGGCCGGCCTATCGCAAGCTCGCCGACTTCGTCGCCGATGAGTACGCGCCGCAGGGCCGCGTCCACGAAGGCCTGTGGTCGCTGCCCGATGGCGCGCGCCGCTACCGCTATGCGATCCACACCCAGACCACCACCGATCAGTCGCCCGAGCAGATCCACCAGACCGGCCTGGCCGAGGTCGCGCGCATCGAGGGCGAGATGGGCGTCATCGCCAAGCAGCTCGGCTACGCCGACCTGCCGGCATTGCGCCAGGCGGTGGCCCATGACCGCAAGTTCTTCGCCAGTTCGTCCGAGCAGATCCTGCAGCGCTACCGCGACGACATCGCGCAGATGCAGCCGCAGTTGCCCAAGCTGTTCGGCACCTTGCCGAAGACGCCGCTGGAGGTGCGCGCGATGCCCGCGTTCCGCGCCACCGCGCCCGGTGCCGAGTACTGGCAGAGCGATGCGCAGGGCAGCAAGCCGGGGCTGGTGATGGTCAACACCAGCGATTACGCGCACCGTACCCTGGTCAACATCGAAGCCACCGCCTACCACGAGGGCGTGCCCGGTCATCACCTGCAGATCTCGCTGGCACAGACCCTGCCGCTGCCGCCGTTCCGCCAGCAATCCAGCTACAACGCCTATGTGGAAGGCTGGGCGCTGTACGCCGAGCGGCTGGGCAAGGAGGTGGGCTTCTACCGCGATCCGTACAGCGATTACGGCCGCCTGGCCGGCGAACTGCTGCGCGCCAACCGGCTGGTGCTGGATACCGGCGTCCACTACAAGCGCTGGACGCGGCAGCAGATGATCGACTTCTTCCACGCGCATCCGTCCGACGACGAGCCCAGCATCCAGGCCGAGACCGACCGCTACATCGTCTGGCCGGGCCAGGCGCTGGGCTACAAGCTCGGCGAACTGGACATCCTGGCGCTGCGCGAGAAGGCCAAGCGCGCGCTGGGCGATCGTTTCGACATCCGCGCCTTTCACGATGCCATCCTCGGCGGCGGCGCGATGCCGCTGGACCTGCTGGACGCGCGCATCGACGCCTGGATCGCCCAGGTCCAGGCCGGCGCTCCCGCCACTTCGGAGACTTCGCGATGACCGCTCATTCCCGACTGCGCACCGCGCTGGCCCTGGCCATCGCCTGCACCCTGGCCTGGCAGGGCGCCGCCCATGCCGCGCCGGCAAAGACCGCGGCGGCAGCGGCCGCCGCGCCTGCCGACGATGCCGGTGCGCGCTTCAAGGCGCTGTACCAGCGCGAGTGGAAATGGCGCCAGGAGCAATTCGCCGGTGCCGACGACGAAGACGCGCAAGGGCAGGCGGCCGATCACCTGCCCAAGGTCGACCCGGCCACCCAGGCGCAGCGCACCGCGTACTGGCAGCAGGTGCTGCGCGACCTGGACGCGATCGACCCGACGCAGCTGTCGGCGCAGGACCAGGTGAACTACCAGGTCTATCGCCAGCAGTTGCAGGTGCTGCTCGACCAGCAGCGTTTCCGCGTCTGGGAAATGCCGTTCAACAGCGACTCCGCGTTCTGGAGCGACCTGGGATTCACTGCGCGCGCCACCCTGCGCAACCGCGAGGACTACCAGCGCTACCTCGGGCAGCTTGCCGACATCCCGCGCTACTTCGACGAGCAGATCGCCAACATGCGCGCCGGCCTGGCGCGCGGTTTCGCCCAGCCCGGCGTGATCCTGCAGGGCCGCGACCAGTCGATCGCCGAGGTCGCGCAGGCGCCGGGCGAGACCAATCTGTTCTACACCCCGTTCAAGCAGATGCCGGCGACGATCCCGGCGCCGTTGCAGGCGCAGTTGCGCGCGCAGGCGCGCACGGCGATCGCCCAGCAGGTGGTCCCGGCCTACGCCAAGCTGCTGCGTTTCATGCGCGAGGAATACCTGCCCAAGGCACGCCCGGCGCTGGCCGCCGAGTCGATGCCCGACGGCGCGGCGTACTACCGCGCGCAGATCCGCGAATACACGACGCTCGATCTCAGCCCCGAGCAGATCCACGCGGTGGGGCTGAAGGAAGTGGCGCGGCTGCGCAAGGAGATGGACCAGGCGATCGTCGACAGCGGCTTCAAGACCCCGCCCGGGCAGCAGACCTTCCCGGCGTTCCTGCACTACCTGCGCACCGATCCCAAGTTCTACGCCAAGACCCCGGAGGAACTGCTCAAGGACGCGGCGTGGATCGCCAAGCGCGTGGACGGCAAGATCGGCGACTACATCGGCCGGCTGCCGCGGCAGCGCTTCGCGATCGAGCCGGTGCCGGCGGACCTGGCGCCGTTCTACACCGGCGGCCGCGGTGGCCCCGGCATCTACCTGGTCAACACCTACGATCTGCCGTCGCGGCCGCTGTACAACCTCGCTGCGCTGACCCTGCACGAGTCCTCGCCGGGTCATGCGCTGCAGATGCCGTTGGCGGCCGAGCAGGACAACCTGCCGGATTTCCGCCGCTACACCTTCATTTCCGCCTATGGCGAGGGCTGGGCGGTGTACTCGGAATACCTGGGGCAGGAGATGGGGATGTACGACACCCCGTACGACCGCTTCGGCTACCTGACCTACCAGATGTGGCGCGCGTGCCGGCTGGTGATCGATACCGGCATCCATCACGACGGCTGGACGCGGGAACAGGCGCAGGCGTTCCTGCGCGACAACACCGCGCTCAGCGAGCACGAGGTGACCACCGAGGTCGACCGCTACATCGCCTGGCCCGGACAGGCGCTGTCGTACTACCTGGGCGAACTGAAGATCCTGGAGCTGCGGCGCAAGGCGGAGCAGGCACTGGGCGAGAAGTTCGACATCCGTGCGTTCCATGACGCGGTGCTGGAGACGGGCTCGGTGCCGCTGCCGGTGCTGGAGCAGCGCATCGACCGGTTCATTGCCGAGGGTGGGAAATCGCCTTGGTCGAAGGAGGGGGCGAAGTAATAGCCCTTCTCCCTCCGGGGCGAAAGGGCACGGTTTGCGCGCCACTGGCGCGCGTGCCCTTGAGCGCCCGCGCCGCAAGCGCGGGCCGGGGCGCGGAGCGGGGGATTGGGGTGAGTTCGGGCGCGAAGCGCTTGGGGTGTTTCAACTGCAAGAGGCTTCGCCCGACCCTCATCCGCCCCTTCGGGGCACCTTCTCCCGGAGGGAGAAGGGAGCAATAAGCCCCTCTCCCCCCGGGAGAGGGGTTGGGGTGAGGGTAGGGCGCGAAGCGCATGCGGTGTTTCAGCTGCACGAGGCTTCGCCCGGACCCTCATCCGCCCCTTCGGGGCACCTTCTCCCGGAGGGAGAAGGGAAACGCCGAGCCCCTCTCCCTCCGGGAGAGGGGTTGGGGTGAGGGTACGGAACGCCGCAGATCATCGAATCACCAGTGACACCAATCCAGCGGGAGACGCCATGGCCGCACAAGGCAAGTTCCACAAGCGTTTGAGCCTCACCGATCTGACCTTCATCGGGTTGGGCTCGATCTTCGGTTCCGGTTGGCTGTTCTCGGCCAGCCACGTCTCGGCGATCGCCGGGCCGGCCGGCATCGTCTCGTGGATCGCCGGCGGCGTGGCGGTGCTGCTGCTGGGGCTTGTGTACTGCGAACTGGGCGCCGCGTTGCCGCGTGCCGGTGGCGTGGTGCGCTACCCGGAGTACTCGCACGGTGTGCTGCTCGGCTGGCTGATGGGCTTCATCACTTTGATCGCCTTTTCCAGCCTGATCGCGATCGAGGTGGAAGCGGCACGGCAATACGCCGCAGCGTGGTTCCCCTGGCTCAACCAGGCCGGCAGCACCCATCCCAGCGTCGCCGGCTGGCTGCTGCAGCTGGCGCTGCTGGTCGCGTTCTTCCTGCTCAACTACTACAGCGTCAAGACCTTCGCCACCGCCAACAA
This sequence comes from Xanthomonas sp. D-109, assembly GCF_017746095.1. Classification (NCBI taxonomy): domain Bacteria; kingdom Pseudomonadati; phylum Pseudomonadota; class Gammaproteobacteria; order Lysobacterales; family Lysobacteraceae; genus Xanthomonas; species Xanthomonas sp. D-109. Next base: position 203,578 of record NZ_JAGHWV010000010.1, on the reverse strand, counting down.
CATCGTCAGCGTGTTCAAGTTCCTGGTGCCGGTGCTGGTGATTGTGCTGTTGATGGCGCATTTCGATGCGCGCAACCTGCACGTGCAGGGCTTCGCGCCGTTCGGTGCGGCCGGGGTGGAGGCGGCGATCTCCGCCGGCGGCATCATCTTCGCCTACCTGGGGCTCACGCCGATCGTGTCGGTGGCCAGCGAGGTGCGCGATCCGCAGCGCAACATCCCGATCGCGCTGATCCTGTCGGTGGCGCTGTCCACGGTGATCTACGTGCTGCTGCAGCTCGCCTTCCTCGGCGGGGTGCCGGCGCAGCACCTGGCCAACGGCTGGGGCGGCATCGACAAGGCGTTCTCGCTGCCGTACCACGACATCGCCCTGGCGCTGGGCATGGGCTGGCTGGCGGCGCTGGTGATCTGCGACGCGATGATCTCGCCCAGCGGCACCGGCAACATCTACATGAACGCCACGCCGCGGGTGGTCTACGGCTGGGCGCGCAGCGGCGGGTTTATGCCGGCGCTGACCAAGGTGGACGCCGCCTCCGGCATCCCGCGCCCGGCGCTGTGGCTGAGCCTGGGCCTGTCGGTGTTCTGGACCCTGCCGTTCCCCTCGTGGGAGGCGCTGATCAACGTGGTGTCGGCGGCGCTGGTGCTGAGCTATGCGGTGGCGCCGGTGACCGTGGCCGCGTTGCGGCGCAGCGCGCCGGAGCTGCCGCGGCCGTTCCGGCTGCGCGGCATGGCGGTGCTCGGGCCGCTGTCGTTCATCGTCGCAGGCCTGATCGTGTATTGGTCGACCTGGAGCACGCTGTCGTGGCTGCTCGGCCTGCAGATTGCGATGTTCGCGCTGTACGTGCTGTACCGCCTGCCCAACGCGGCCGGCCGCGCACGGCTGTGGCGGCAGGTGCGCGGCGTGCTGTGGCTGATCGTGTTCTTCGCGCTGGTGCTGATGGTGTCGCGCCTGGGCACCTTCGGCGGCAGCGGCTGGATCGCGCATCCCTGGGACACGCTGTGCGTGGCCGCGATCGCGCTGGGCTGCTACCACTGGGGCGCGCGCAGCGGCCTGCGTCCGGAGGAACTGGCACTGGAAGAAGACGACGGGGAATAGCCCGTCGCGTGTGTGGGTGTACGAAGAAGCGGCGCTTGTCCCCTTTGTTGTGATTGGTTGCGACAGGCGTTATCGGGAACGCCCGTCGCGGCTAAAGCCGCTCCTACGGGAAACAGCGTGTCATGAAATTTTTGGAAACCGCATGAACAAGTTCGTCGTATCGATCGTCATGGCACTGGCGTGCTGCGCCGGCGCCGCCCACGCTGCGCCCAGCGTCGCCGACTACCAGCGCTCGCTGGGCCTGCGGGAGGCCTGGATCGGCCTGACCGAGAACGTGACCTGGCCGGCGCAGTGGCGGGACGATGGTGCGTTCTACTATCGCAAGACCGTGCCGGGCGGCTTCGCCTTCGTGGTCGAGGACGTGGCCAGCCAGCGCAAGCAGCCGGCGTTCGACCAGCAGCGGCTGGTACGCGCGCTGGGCGCGGCGACCGGCACCGACTATGCGGCGCTGCGCCTGCCGTTCGTGCGTTTCGCCTACGTCGCCGAGGGCGGCCGGCCGCAGGCGGCGATCGCCTTCGAGCTCGACGAACTGCCGTGGCGCTGCACCCTCACCACCTACGTCTGCGCGCGCGCCGACAGCGGTCCGCAGCCGCGGCCGCGCGGCTTCGGCGTGGTGCGCGATCTCAGCGTGCCGGCCGACGCCACCCCCCGGCGCTCGCCGGACGGACGCTGGGACGCCTATGTCGACGGCAACGCGGTAATGCTGCGCGCGGTGGCCGACGGGCACACGCTGCGCCTGGCCGACGATGGCCGCAGCGACGATTTCTACGATCCGGAAACGATTGCCTGGTCGCCGGATTCGCAGCGGCTGGCGTTGTACCGGGTGAAGCCTGGCTTTCCCCGCCGCGTCACCCGGGTGGAGGCGGCGCCGCCCGGCGGCGGCCAGCCGATCGTGCGCACGCAGTTGTATCCCAAGCCCGGCGATGCGGTGGACATCGAGCGACCGGTGCTGTTCGACCTGGGCGCTTGGGCGCGCGGCGGCGCGCCCAAGCGCCTGCCCATCGACGACGCCTTGTTCGCCAACCCGTACCAGCTCTCGCCGATCCAGTGGCGACGCGACAGCGCCAGTTTCGTGTTCGATTACGTGCAGCGCGGCTTCCAGCGCATGCGCGCGATCGCGGTGGACGCGGCCACGGGCCAGGCGCACGTGGCGGTGGGCGAGGACGCCAAGACCTTCGTGTACGCCGACCGCAGCTACCACCACGATGTCGATGGCCTGGGCCAGGAGATCCTGTGGATCTCCGAGCGCGATGGCTGGCGCCACCTGTACCTGTTCGACGGTGCCAGCGGCCGGATCAAGACGCAGATCACCAAGGGCGAGTGGATCGTGCGCGACGTGCTGCGCGTGGACGATGTGCAGCGGCGCATCTGGTTCACCGCCAGCGGCATGGATGCGGGCAAGGATCCGTACTACCGGCAATTGTTCGCGGTGGATTTCGACGGCGGCCACCTGACCCGGCTCACCGAGAGCGATGCCGACCACGACGTGGCCATCGCCGACGACGGCCGTCACTACGTGGACGTGTACTCGCGTCCGGACATGGCGCCGGTGATGGAACTGCATGCCATCGACGGGCGGCTGCTGCAGGTGGTGGAACGCGGCGACATCCGCAAGCTGCAGGCCGCCGGCTGGCGCGCGCCGCAGACCTTCGTCGCCAAGGGCCGCGACGGCAAGACCGACATCTGGGGCATGGTGGTGCGGCCGCGCGACTACGACCCGCACAAGAAGTATCCGGTGATCGAGAACATCTACGCCGGTCCGCACGATTCCTTCGTGCCCAAGACCTTCTGGCCGTTCGGCTACCACTCCGGCGGCGACAAGCAGATCGGCATGCAGGCGCAGGCCGACCTGGGCTTCATCGTGGTGATGATCGACGGCATGGGCACCGCCAACCGCTCCAAGGCCTTCCACGACGTGGCCTGGAAGAACCTCGGCGATTCCGGTTTCCCCGACCGCATCGCCTGGCACAAGGCACTGGCTGCGCAGGATCCGTCCTACGACATCGGCCGCGTCGGCATCTACGGCGCGTCGGCCGGCGGACAGAGCACGCTGGGCGCGTTGGAGCGGCATCCGGACTTCTACAAGGTCGGCGTGGCCTATGCGGGCTGCTACGACAACCGCATGGACAAGATCAGCTGGAACGAGCAGTGGATGGGCTGGCCGGTGGACGCCAGCTATGCACGCGCCTCCGGCGTGGACAATGCGGCCAAGCTGCGTGGCAACCTGTTGCTGATCGTCGGCGAGCAGGACAGCAACGTCGACCCGGCCTCGACCGGGCAGGTGGTGGACGCGCTGATCAAGGCCAACAAGGACTTCGACCTGCTGGTCGTGCCCGGCGGCGAGCACACCGTCGGCCGCTCCACCGGCCCCATCGACTATGTGCAGCGTCGCCAGTACGACTTCTTCGTGCGGCATCTGTTGGGGGAGCCGACGCCGGCGTGGAATCGGTTGTAGGTGGGGTCGGGATTTGGGATTGGGGATTGGGGATTCGTAGAGGCGCGGTGGTTCCTGTTCCTTCGGGACTCGCGTTTTTCCTTCTCCCTCCGGGAGAAGGTGCCCCGTAGGGGCGGATGAGGGTACGGGTAGGCACTGGCGTTTCGGACGCATCGCGGCGCCGTACCCTCACCCCAACCCCTTTCCCGAGGGGAGAGGGGCTTTGTTTTTCCCTTCTCCCCTCGGGAGAAGGTGCCCCGCAGGGGCGGATGAAGGTACGGGCGTAGCCTCGTGCAGCCGAACTACCTCACGCGCTTCGCGCCCCGACCCTCACCCCAACCCCTCTCCCGGAGGGAGAGGGGCTTTGGCTATCGGCGTCATGGGCCGCTCTTTCGAATCCCCAATCCCCAATCCCCGCACTAAAGCCCCCGCCAACTCCGCCGATAACCCGGCAAGTCTCCCTGCGCCTCGACCCGCCATGACCACCATCGCTGCCAGTTCCTCGATCGCGCTGTCCGGCATGCGCGCCGCGACGTCCGGCTTGCAGGTGCGCGCCAACAACATCGCCAATCTCGCCACCGACGGGTTCCAGCGTTCGGTGCCGGTGAACCAGGCGAGCGCCGGTGGTGGCGTGGTCGGCCAAGTGCAGCAGGCCGACGGGCAAGGCAGCGATCTGGTCGACGACATGGTCGGCACGCTGACCGAGCGCACCGCGTTCCAGGCCAATGCGCGGGTGCTGCGAGCGGCCGACGACAGCATCGGCAGCCTGCTCGACGTGCTCGCCTAGGCCGTTGCGTTCCCGCAACGCAACATCGCCGCGACCTCGCGGCTGTGCGATTTTCCGCATCCATCCTCGGCACAGCGCACAAGACGCTGCGGCGCGCGCAGCGCACGATGCGACGATCGCATTGCATCGGGGACGGTAGATGGATCGGAGAGATTTCCTGCGTCAGGGCCTGGCCGTCGGCGCGGTCGCTGGCGTGGAAGCGCTGGCCGGGCGTGCCGCCGCGGCACCCACAGCGGCCAGCGCCGCGCGTGCGCCCGCACCGCCGCAACTGCAGCCGCTGGCGGCCGACGCGCTGGCCGGGCACACCCTGCAATGTCGTTTCGTCGAGGCCGGTGCGACTTGGGAGGTGTACGAAGACCTGCGCCAGCCCGACGGCGATCTGACCCTGTGCGGTCCGGGTGGGGCGCTGGTGCTGGGCAAGCGCACCGAAGCGGTGTTCCCGGCCGCGCAGGCGCCGTATTTCGGCATGGCCCTGGCCGAGGTGGCGATGGCCGATGCCGACCTGCTCGCCGATCGCCTGCTGCGCGACGGCGACCCCCGCGCCGACGAGGTGCGCGACGTGGCGCCGCCGCCGGCCTCGCAACTGGATCCCAAGGACTACAACGGACGCCTGCCGTGGACCACCTTCGTCGGTACCCGCGAATGCGCCGACACCATGCCGGTGTACCCGGACGGGCGCACCCGCTGCTACCGCGCGATCCAGACGTTCCCGGAGCTGGGCAAGGACGAGCTGGTGCGGCGCCGCAGCGAAGGCCTGCTCGGCGGCTGGATGCCGGCGGTGCGCAAGGTGGTGCCGGCCGGCGAGGGCCGCTACTACGACATCCTGCTGTTCGCCGACGTGCTGGCCGAGGACCGCTTCGTGGTGCAGACCTGGCACCGCAGCGCGCTGGTCGAGCACGGCAAGGTCAGCAAGGTGGTGTACGGCTACAGCTATCCCGACTACCCGCCGCGGCGCGGCCCGCGCAGCGCCGAGGATTTCTACCGCGGCCTGCTCGCCTTCGCCGGCTACTGGCAGGCGCAGCTCGCCGACACCGTGCAGGCGCAGACTCCGGATGCGAGCTGGCGCGACATGGCGCGCTTCGCCTTCGCCCGCGAACTGGTGGTGCGCCCGGGCGGCACCTATCCCAAGTACGGTGCGGTGGACCGCGACTACTACGGCAACGAGTACGACGGCTTCCAGGACACCTTCACCAGTTCGCTTTACGCCAACCTGGAGTGGGGCCGCTTCGCCCAGGCCGCAGCGGTGCTGGACGGCTATTTCAGCGATTTCGTGCAGGCCGATGGCATGGTCAACATGCGCGGCCCGGAGACCGGCCAGTTCGGGCTGACCCTGTCGCTGCTGGCGCGCTACCTGCGCTACACCGGCGATGCCGCGCTGCTGCGCAAGCACCGCGACAAGATCGCCGCCACCGCGCAGGTGCTGGTCGAGCTGCACGACGCCAGCCTGCGCCTGCCGGCATCGGCACCGGGGCATGGCCTACTCCACGGCTGGAACGAATCCGATGCCTGCCTGTTCCCCGATCCGCAGGTGTGGTGGAAGCCGTACTACGCCAACAGCGCGCTGACGGTGCGCGGCTGGCAGGACCTGGCGGCGGTGTGGAGCGGCATCGCCGGGCCCGGCGGGCAGGCCGCCGCGGCGCAATGGCAGCGCCGTGCGCAGCAACTCTCGGCGCAGCTGCTGCGCACGCTGCGTGGCAACATCCGCCGCGATCTGCAGCCGCCGTACATCGGCCCGCTGCCGGGGGTGAAACTGACGTTCCGCCAGTCGCTGCAGCAGGAGCATCCCAGCGAGCAGGGCTGGCCGCACCGCGCCTATGCCGAACTGCTGCAGGCCGACGTGCTGCCCGACGACCTGGCGCACCTGGTCATCGACTGCGTGCGCGGCCACGGCGGCACCAGCCTCGGTGTGGTCGGCAACATCACCGCGCCGACCCCGGAGGCGCGCGACCTGCTTGGCTTCATCTCCTACGGCTACGCGCAGCAGTTGCTGCGCCTGGACCGGATCGAGGAATACCTGCTGTTCCTGTACGCGCACCGCTTCCACGTGCATACCCGCGGCAGCTGGACCGCGGGCGAGGTCAGCGGCATCACCGGCGGCATGCCGCTGTTCTGCATCCCCGCGCAGCTGACCGTCCCGCTGCTGCTGCGCTGGATGCTGGTGTTCGAGGACAGCGCCGGCGAGGAGCTGTTCCTGGCGCGGGCGGTGCCGCGCGACTGGCTGGGCAGCGGCGAGACGATCGCGATCGACGCGGCGCCGACGCGCTGGGGCAGGGTGTCGCTGGCGCTGCACGCGGATCCGGCGCGCAAGCGCATCGACGGCAGCGTGACGCTGCCGGCGCAGCGGCCGGCACGCACCTGGCTGACCCTGCGGGTGCCGGCCGGCACCCGCCTGCAGGAAGTGCGGCTGGACGGGCAGCTGGCGGCGCTGTCCGGGCCGCGCAACGAGCGCGTGCTGGTGCCGGCCGGCAGCGCGGCGACGGTGGCGATTTCGGCCGTCTACGGCTGAGTGGCGAAAAAGTCGGAAACGTCCCGCCGGCCTGCGGGGCAGTGCGGTATTCCGCACGTTTTCCCGATAAATACGACAAGACGCCGCGCGCGTCCTACGCGCACATTGTGACCGTGCAGTGAATGTCCAGGGGGAGATTCATTGCACGTCACCGGGGACGCAGCGCATGGGTCGTGCGCGTCGCCGTGCAGGCGGCGTCGGGATCGTCCCGTCCGGCGGCGCATGCGTGGACACGTCCGTTTTCGTATCCGCCACACGCGCTGGCGACGGGGCGCCCGCCTGGGGAAGGGCGGCGCTCCGACGAACGCCAGGCTGCCGCTCAGGAGATTTCCGATGCCGTCTTTGCTCGAACGCGTTGCGCCGCTGCTCCCGTGTTCCTGGCGCGCCGCGCCGCAGCCCGGTCCGCTGGCCGCGGCCATCTGCACCGCCCTGGCCCTGCTCGCGCCGGCAGCGCAGGCGCAGGAGGCGCAGACCCAGGACACCCAGGCGACCACCCTGGAACGCATCAGCGTCACCGGCAGCCACCTGCGCCGCGTCGATGCGGAGACCGCCAGCCCGGTCATCACCATCGACCGCCAGCGCATCGAAGACAGCGGCCAGGACACCCTCGGCCAGTTGCTGCAGCAACTGCCGGCGATGGCCGGCAACATGCCCAACGTCTCGCTCAATTCCGGCTTCAGCCATGGCCGGGCGCTGGTGTCGCTGCGCAACCTCGGCCCCGAGCGCACCCTGGTGCTGGTCAACGGCCACCGCATGGCCGGGCCGGCCAGCAGTGTCTCGGCCGCGCCCGGCGTGGACGTCAACGCGATTCCGGCGGCGATGGTCGAGCGCATCGAGGTGCTCACCGACGGCGCCTCGTCGGTGTACGGCTCCGACGCCATCGCCGGCGTGGTCAACATCATCCTCAAGGACAAGTACGACGGCTTCGCCGCCACCGCCGATTACGGCCTGAGCACGCACGGCGACGGCAACCGCCGCTCGCTCGGGCTGGAGTGGGGCAAGACCTGGGAGCGCGGCGGGCTGATCCTGGGGGTGAGCCGCAGCTCGATGAACGCGCTGTACGACAGCGATCGCGACTATGCGCGCACCGCGCAAAACTACCTCAACGGCCAGGTGGTCGAACGCCGCGGCAACGGTACCCGCGCCTTCCTCAGCAACGGCAGCGTGCTGACACCCAACGCCGACCTGCCGCCGGGCCAGGTCACCGCCAGCGACTTCCACACCTACAGCCAGGCGGTGGAAGGCTACAACTCCTACACCGGGCAGTACCTGATCACCCCGGTGCAGCGCACCAACGCCTCGGCGCACGCCAGTTTCGACTTCACCCCGAACGTGCAGGGTTACCTGGACATGTTCTGGACCCGCAGCGAGACCACCTCGCAGCTCACCGCCTACGGCCTGGAACTGCCCAACGCCGCGCAGAACTACTACAACCCCTTCGGCAGCCAGCTCACCCGCTATCTGCTGCGCTCGGTGCCGGCCAACACCCGCGTCTACACCTCGACGATGTACCAGACCAACATCGTCGCCGGGTTGCGCGGCAAGTTCGGCGACAGCAGCTGGCAGTGGGACGCGGCGGCCGGCTACGCGCACTACAAGGACACCCTGGTGCGCAACGGCTTCTCCATCACCTCGGCGCTGAACAACGCGGTCGGCGCCTCGTTCCGCGACACCGACGGCACCATCAAGTGCGGCACGCCCGGCAATGTCATCGCCGGCTGTACCCCGATCAACGTGTTCAACCCGGACGATCCGGCCACCATCGCCGCCATCAAGGCCACCCAGAGCGCGGTCGACCTGATCGACGAGAGCACGATGAAATTCGCCGAGGCCAGCGTCAACGGCGATCTGTTCGCGATGCCGGCCGGTGCGGTGCAGGCCGCGTTCGGCCTGTCGTTCCGCAAGAACGGCTTCTCGCAGGGCACCAGCAACCCGGTGGCGGCGGCCGATGCGGAAGGCAACTGCGACTACAACGACGGTTGCATCATGAACCAGGGCCACGACGAGACCATCAAGGAGGCCTACGCCGAAGTGCTGGTGCCGCTGCTCAAGGGCGTGACCGGCGCGCAGGCGCTGAACCTCAACCTGGGCACGCGCTACTCGCGCTACGACTACTGGGGCAGCACCACCAACAGCAAGGTGGCGCTGGAATGGCGGCCGATCGACAACCTGCTGATCCGCGCCACCGGCTCGCAGGTGTTCCGCGCGCCGGCGCTGGGCGATCTGTACGGCTCGCCGTTCAACGGCGTGGTCGACGACGCCGGGACCTACACCGATCCGTGCAACGGCTACACCGGCGGCGGCAATCCCGCGGCCTGCGCCAACGTGCCGACCAACGGCAGCTTCGTCAACAGCTCGTCCTTCACCGTGCTCACCACCGGCTCGGCCAACGCGGGCTTTGCGATCAAGCCCGAGCAGGGCCGCTCCTACAACATCGGCGCGGTGTACGACCCGGGCTGGGCCGAGGGCCTGTCGTTGAACCTGGACAGCTGGCGCGTCACCCTGGACGACATGATCAACGGCACCGGCCTGGATCAGGTGCTGCAGAACTGCTACGACGGCCAGAGCGCCTATTGCCCGCTGATCAAGCGCGGCCCCACCGGGCAACTGGTCAGCGTCACCGTGCCGTTCGCGATCAACAGCGGCAAGGTCGACATCCGCGGCGACGACGTCGGCATCAAGTACGCCTTGCCGGAGACGGCCTGGGGCCGCTTCCGCGCCGGCGTCGATGCCACCTACCTGTCCAGCTACAAGTTCAGCGGCGATCCGCACAACTACGTGGGCGAACAATCCAGCTACGGCAACATGCCGCGCTGGCGCGCCAACTTCACGCTCGACTGGGACAACGGCCCCTGGCACGCGAGCTGGAACACGCGCCTGATCGGACGCACTACCGTCGGCAGCGCCTACGAGGACTTCTGCGTCAACACCGCCGCCGACGGCAGTTGCGTGTACTTCCCGGTCGGCACGGTGACCTATCACGACGCCAGCGTGAGCCGGAAGTTCGAGAGCCTGCATACCACCCTGGCGCTGGGCGTGAACAACCTCGGCAATCGCACGCCGCCGCGCTACTACGGCTACGCCAGTGCGGCCAACACCGATGCGTTCACCTACGACACGCTGGGGCGTTACTTCTGGGCGCGGATCAGGACCGAGTTTTGAGTCGCATGCCTGTCCCCGGTGGCGCCGCGTCGCGTATGCGGCGCGGCGCTGCCGTTCTCCTGGTTGGCCTGTCGTTCGCTGCGACTGCGGTGGCGGCGTCAGCCGCCGTCAGCGACCTCGACCGCGATGGCGAAGGCCTGCAGCCCAGCAATGCCGCGGTCGGCATGCCGCGCTTCAGCGGCGATGCGCAGCCGCTGCCGGACAGCGGCGTGGCGTTCGCGCCGGGGCAGGCGCAGGGCCAGTTGCAGCGCACGTTCGCCGCCGACCTGGCGGCGGGTGCCGGCCGCGCGCCCGGCCGCGATTTCTGGATCGACCGCCTGCTGGCGCGGCAGGGCACCGGCGGCGGCTTCGGCGACAGCAACAACTGGCTGTTCACCCGCGGCCGCGCCGCCTACCTGTACACGCACAAGCCGGAGGAGCCTGGCTTCGTCGGCGACGTGGCCTACGTGCACAAGACCGGCCACGACGCGCTGTTCCGCCTGCAACTGGAGCGCGACGGCGTGCCGATCGCGCTGGTCGAGGACAGTGCGCAGCGGCGGCAGACGCCGAGCTATTTCAGCAGCGTGTACGCAGGCGGCGGCGTGCGCCTGCAACTGGTCAAGTTCATCAGCGAGCAGAACGTGGCGGTGGCCGAGCTCACCGTGTCCAGCACCGATGGCGCGGCGCATGCGCTGACCGTGCGCGCGGTCTCGCCGATGGCTACGCATCCCGACGGTGCCGAGCTGACTGGCGCCTTCGTCACCCACAACGCCATCACCACGCTGTTCCCGCGGCTCTCCGGCGACGGCTTCGCGGTCGATGGCGCGAGCATCGCGCGGCCATTGGCGGTGCCGGCGCACGGCGCCGCGCCGACGCTGAAGGTGCAGTTGGGGCTGATCGCGCGCGAACTGCCGGCCGCACAGCAGGAATACCGGCGCATCGCCGCGCAGTCGCCGCAGCAGGCCTACCGCGACCACGTCGTCGCCTACAACCGCTGGTGGGCCGACAACCTGCCGTACCTGGACACGCCCGAGGACAATCTCGACAAGACCCTGTTCTACCGCTGGTGGTTGTTGCGCTTCAATTTCCTGGACGCGGCGGTGCCCGGCAACGACTACCAGTTCCCGGTGGCGATCGAAGGCGTGCTCGGCTACGACAACGCCATCGTGCTCACCACCGGCATGTTCATCGACGACCTCAAGTACCTGCGCGATCCGCTCTACGCCTACGGCTCCTGGCTCGGCACCGGCGAGACCGCCGGCGGCGGCAAATACGTGGACAATCCCGGCGCGCCGGAGAACTGGTCCAACTCCTACGCGCAATACCTCAGTGCTGCCGCCTGGCGCGCCTACCAGGTGCACGGCGGGCCGCCCGCGATCGCCGGGCAACTGGCGCGCTACGCCAGCGACGACGTGGACGCGCTGCTGCGTGCCTACGACCACAATGGCAACGGCCTGATCGAATACGACTGGGCGGCGATGACCGGCAACGACGCCGATGCGGTGTCCTTCGACTGGGCCAAGCGGCATGGCGCGCCGCGCATGGACCGCAGCGAGAGCGCGTACGTGTACGCCAATGCGCTGGCCGCCGCGCAAGCCGCGCAGTTGGCCGGCGATGCCGCCACGGCCACGCGCATGCAGGCGCTGGCGGCGAAGATCCGCCGTGCCGTGCTGGACGTGCTGTGGCAGGACCACAGTGCACAGGCCGACGGCATGGGTCTGCACGGCGACCTGCTCGAGCAGCGCCAGGCCGACGGGCCGCGGCTGCCGGTGGACTGGAAGGAAACCAACAACTATTACCCCTTCAGCGTCGGCCTGATGCCCAAGCACGGCGATGCCGACGACGACCCCAAGTACGTGCGCGCGCTGCGCCTGTTCGCCGATGCGCGGCAGTTCCCGCTGTTTCCGTTCTACACCGCCAACCAGGCCGATGCGCAGGCGCGCGGCGCCGGCGGCAGCAACAACTTCTCGGTGATCAATTCCACCGTGGCGTTCCGCCTGCTCGGCAGCGTGTTGCGCGATTACCCAAGCCCGTACCTGGATGCGTCCAGCTACCGCAAGCTGCTGTACTGGAACGCGTGGGCGCACTACATCGACGGCGACAACCGCTACCCGGACCAGAACGAGTTCTGGGCGCAGGGCAGCGCCGCCGATGGCGGCCGCATCGGCTATCGCTCGTGGATCCACCACACCCAGCTCGGCGCCACCAACTTCACCGTGATCGAGGATGCGATGGGCCTGCGCCCGCGCAGCGACGCCCTGATCGAGCTGTATCCCATCGACATCGGCTGGGGCCATTTCGCCGCCGACCGCCTGCGCTATCGCGATCGCGACCTGAGCATCGTCTGGGATCGCGACGGCCGCCGCTACGGCGGAGCGGCGCCGAAGGGCTATTCGCTGTACCTGGATGGCCACCTGGCCTTTACCGTCGACCGCCTGGCGCACCTGCTGTACGACCCGGCCAGCGGCCGCGTGCAGGCCTTGCCGGATGTGGTCAATGCCGGTGCCGCGCAGATGCAGGTGCTGGCCGCGCATCGGCTGGCCTTGCAGGCGCCGCAGCAGGTGCGGTTTCCTGCCGCGGCGCGGATCGGTGCGGTGCTGGCCGAGGCCGGGCTGGACACCACGCTGCCGCCGGCCGCGCGCAACCTGGCGCAGGGCGCGACGGTCAGCGCCAGCTATGCGGCCGACGGGTTTCCGGCCACTGCCGCGGTCGACGGCAGCACCGCCAACGAACCGTTCTGGGGCACCGCCGGTTCGAGCAGCAGCAGCGACTGGCTGGAGTTGGATCTGCAGCACCCGCAGACCCTGGACGACGTGCGCGTGTACTTCTATCGCAGCTCCTCGCCGCCCGGCGAACAGCACGGCTTCCCGTCGGGCACGCGCGCGGGCTACGCGCCGCCGTGGCTGTATGTGCTGCAGTACTTCGACGCCGGCGTGTGGAAGACCGTGCCGGGTCAGGTGCGCGATGCGCCGATCGCACAGGGCAACCGCAACCGCATCCGCTTCCCACCGCTGCGCGCGCAGCGCTGGCGTTTGCAGGTCACCCATGCCGGCGCGCTGCGCACCGGGATCAAGGAGATCCAGGCCTATGCCAGCGGCGCCCCGGCGCCAGCGGTGCAGGGCAACCAGGCGCCGCAGGTCGAGGCCTGGCAGGAAGACGGCAGCAGTGCCGGCGGCGTGGTGCGCCTGGCCGGGCGGGTCGGCGACGACGCGCTGCCGAACGGCACGCTTTCCCTGCACTGGCGCGTGCTGCAGGCGCCGCCCGGCGGTGCGGCGCTGTTCGAGCAGCCGCAGGCGGCCACGACCGAGGTGCGCTTCACTGCGCCCGGCGCCTACACCCTGCAGCTGCAGGCCGACGATGGCGCGCTGCAGGGGCACGCCGAGGTCGCGGTGATCGTGGCAGCGGCCCCGGCCGGGCAGACCCTGCAGGTGCAGGGCGAGGCCACGCCGAGCGCGCAATTTACCGCCGGCCATCACCGCCTGCAGGCGCTCAACGATGGGCTGCTGCCGACGCCTGACCAGGTGCCGGCCGCCGACCGCCGCTGGGGCAGTTGGGGGCGCGCGCAGCCGGCCTCGGTGTGGGTGCAGTACGAGTGGCCGCAACCGCAACGGCTGAACGCGGCGGCGCTGTATTTCTGGGACGACCAGCCGCAGGGCGGGGTGGCGTTGCCGCGCGCGTGGACGCTGCAATACCGGGACGGCACACAGTGGCGCGACATCGCCGTGCGCGGCGGCTATCCGGTGCAGGGCGATGGCGCGCCGAGCCGGGTGACGTTCGCGCCGGTGGTCACCACGGCCTTGCGCGCGGTGCTGCAGACCGCGACGCAGGGCGAAGGTCACTACGCGGTCGGCCTGGACGAATGGCAGGTGTTCGCCGAGCGCGCGGTGGCGACCGAAGCGGTGGACGTGCGTATCGCGCCCGGCCAGGCGCCGACGCTGCCGGCACGCATCGCCTGCTACTTCGCCGACGGCCGTTGGTCCTGGCTGGGCGTGCGCTGGCCGCAGGTCGATGCGGCGGCGCTGTCCGGCGAGGGCCGCGTGCAGGTGCAAGGCCTGGCCGACGGCGGCGTGCCGGTCACTGCCAGCATCTGGGTCCGCGCGACCGCGCCGGGTCAGCTCACCACCGTGCAGGCGCCGCCGCCGCTGCACGTGCCTGCGGGGCAGGCGCTGGTGCTGCCGGAACTTGTCTCCGTGCAGTACAACGACGGCTCGCGCGAGCGCGTGCCGGTACGTTGGGCACCGCTGGCGCCGGCCTCCTATGCCAAGCCCGGTCGCCTGAGCGTGGTCGGGCAGGCGCAGGGGCGCGAGGGCAGCGGCGAGTTGCCGGTGCGGCTGGAACTGGTGATCGAGGCGGAGGCGGCGCCATGAGCCGCCCTCCCATGCGCAGGGTGGTCGCATCGCTGCTCTTGGCATGGGGCGCCTGCATCGGCCTGCTCGCGGGCGCCGCACCGGCAGTACCGTGGTCGCGGCAGGTGCAGGCGCCGGGCAATCCGATCCTGGCCGATGGCCGCGACTATGCGGCCGATCCGGCGCCGCTGGTCGCCGACGGCAAGCTCTACATCATCGCCGGCCGCGACGAAGCGCCGCCGGAGCTCAACGACTTCGTCATGGACCGCTGGCAACTGCTGGTCACCGACGACGTCGGCAGCGGCCGCTGGACCTACTACCCGGCACTGCTGCGTCCGCAGCAGGTGTTCGCCTGGGCCGCGCCCGGGCACGCCTACGGCGCGCAGATCGTGCAGGGCCCGGACCGGCGTTACTACCTGTATGCGCCGGTGCAGGAGGCGCACTCGCGCAATGCCGATCCGTTCGCGATCGGCGTGGCGGTGGCCGACAGCCCAGTGGGCCCGTGGCGCGACGCGCATCCGCAGGGACCGATCCTGTCGCAATCGCTGCTGACGCCCAACGCCATCCAGAACATCGACCCGACCGTGCTGGTCGACGACGACGGGCGGGTGTACGTGTACTGGGGCACCTTCGGCAAGCTGTTCGGCATCGAACTGGAACGCGACATGGTGACGCCGAAGGGCCAGCCAGTGGCGGTGACCACGCTGGACGGCTACTTCGAGGCGCCGTGGCTGTTCAAGCGCAACGGCACCTACTACATGGCCTACGCCGGCAACCATGCCGGGCCGGATTCGGACTGCACGCCGACGCTGTACCACGCGTGCATCGCCTACGGCAGCGCGCCGTCGCCGCTGGGGCCATGGACCTACCGCGGCGTGATTCTGCCGCCGGTGTCCTCGACCACCTCGCACTCGGGCATCGTGCAGTTCAAGGGACAGTGGTACCTGGTCTACCACACCGCCGACGCCAAGGGCGGCGGGCATTTCCGCCGCAGCGTGGCGATCGACCGATTGCAGTGGGACGACACTCGGCAGCCGGCGCGGATCCTGCCGGTGGTCGCCACGCGGCGGGCACAAGCGCCGCTGCCGCCGCAGCGCAACCTCGCCCGCTATGCGCAGGCCAGCGCGTCCAACGGCCCGGACATCCCGCACCAGTACTGGATCGCCGCGCTCAACGACGGCCGGGTCAAGCGCAATCCGTTGCCGCCGCAGCTGTGGGGAAGTTGGACACCGCACAACCCGCCGCAGCAATGGCTGCAGTACAGCTGGGCGCAACCGGTGACGCTGCAGGGCAGCCGCATCCTGTTCTGGGCCGATCATCCGCCGGGCGCGGACAGCGGCGTGGCGCCGCCGGTGCGCTGGCGGCTCGAGTACCGTCGCGACGGCCGCTGGTGGCCGCTGGCAGAAAGTAAGCGGGCACCCGTCGCCAGCCGCTGGCAGACGCTGCGCTTCGCGCCGGTGACCACGCGCTGCGTGCGCGCCGTGCTGGACGCGGCGGGCAGCGGCGAGCGCTACGCGGCGCTGGCGGTGCAGGAGTGGGAGATGCTGGCACCGCAGGCGCAGCGCCTGCCGCAGGCCACCGCGGCGGATGCGCAGCGCTGCGACACGCCTTGAGGCGAGGCGGGGATGCCGATTGCGCCGACGTCGCCGACCTTCGCGTGCGTTCCAGTGGCGAGCCCGTCGCCGACATCGGCCGCAGTTGCCGGCCGCATCATGTTCCTGTCGTGACGCCAGTTTGATTTTCGGAATGTGTGCGGAATTAGCCCGATTCCGTGGGGATAACCGTAAGGTGCATTGCGTTTCACTGCATTAGGCTGCCCATGGGCTAGCGATATGCGCGTGGCTGACGCCGCCTGTTGTCGGCGTTGCGCCGGCCGCGTTCCTGTACCTGCATGCCATCGGGGTGATGGCGGATCATCCATCACCGCAGCCTGTTGCAGCGCATCGCGCGTCGCTCGCCCAATCCATCCAATGTCACCGAACAAGAGGAGTGTGGAGCCGTGAAAATTGCTGCTTCTCGATTCGTGCGTCTGGTGTCCACGGTGTGCCTGTCGGCGGTTCTGGTCCTGGCTGCGCAGCATGCGCATGCGGCGGCCGTCTGCACCGCCGGTCAATGGGTCGCCAATCCCGACGACACCGACATGCCGGCCGTCCGCTACGAAACCCAGCACTTCGCGTTCCGCTGGAAGGACGGACAAGCCGTGTCGCAGGACGACGTGACTTCGGCAGCCAAGGAGTTGGAGTCGATCTGGGACGACTACATGGGGCGCGTCGGGTTTCCCGAGCCGTACTGCAACACGGCAACGAAGTACAAGGTCAGCGTCTACCTCGACCACAGCTTCGGCCTGAACGGCGGTACCTCCGCCAGCGGCGGCATGGGCATGTGGATCAATCCGGACCAGTTGGGGTATCACTGGGGCCTGGCGCATGAATTGACCCATGGCTTGCAAGGCAGTACCGGCGGCTTGCGTGATTCGCCGTACGTCGGCTGGATCTGGGAATCGCATGCCAACTGGATGGCGCACCAGTATTTCCACGACGACGTGCAATGCTCGGAGATGTTGGTGAACTACCCGCATCTCTATCTTGGCTCGACCCGCGACCGCTACTGCAACTGGCAGTTCATGGAGTACCTCAAGGATCGCTTCGGTTACGCGATCATCAACGATCTGTGGGCCAAGGCGCCCAAGCCCGGCGATTCCCGCCAGGCCGATGCCGATCCGTTCTCGATCATTCGCGACAACATGGGGTGGAGCCAGTCGCAGCTCAACGACGTGCTCGGCGACTGGGCCATGCACAACGTGCAGTGGGACTACACCGACCCGGACGGTCGCGACCATGGCGCCGTGATGCGCCAGCAATACGGCAGCAATACCGCGTTCGATCCGGAAAACCTGGCCGACGAGACCAATCGCGATCGCGCACTGCGCCTGACCCAGCTGGATCCGGTGCAGGGCCAGACAGGCGTCTATCAAGTGCCGTTCGACTGGGCGCCGCAGCGTTGGGGCTACAACCTGGTCCGGCTGGTTCCCGCCCAGGGCGCCGGGGCGGTCGTGGTGCGATTCCACGGCGACGTGCAGCAGGCATCGGCGGTCGACACCTTGCCTGGGCTGGCGAACGATCCTGATGGCATCGGCACGCCGGACTCGGATTGGCGCTGGGGCCTGGTCGCGATCGATGCCAACGGCAAGCCACGCTACAGCGCGCTGCAGCAAGGCGCCGAGGCCTCGCTGTCGTTCCAGCTCCGCAGCGGCGACAGCGACCTGTATCTGGTGGTGATGGGGACGCCGAGCAAGATGCAGAAGATCAAGTGGGATCAGTCCTACTATTCGGTCTACCGCTACCCGTGGAGCGTCACGTTGGAGAACGCGTATCCGTCGGGCCAGCAGCCCGGTGCGCCGACGCCGACGCGCGTGGGCGGCCGTCACTCCAACGGCGGTGGCTGGGTCGCCCAGAACGCCTATGTCGCGTCGACGGCCTATGTCGGCCCGCATGCGCGGGTGCTGGGGGGCAAGGTGCTGGGCGATGCGCGCATCGAGGATCATGCGACGATCCTGGGCGGGCAGGTGCAGGACGGCGCCGTGGTCGGCGGGTTGAGCCTGCTGCAGGACGGGGTGACGGTGAAGGACCGCGCCCAGTTGCATACGGTGTTCAAGCCGGCGGGAGCGTTCGGCGGGTTCACGCTGTCCGGTTCCGCGCAGTTGCGTGGCGACGTCGAGCAACGCGGCGCGTCGGCCAGCAAGGGCGTGTTCTACGGCTACGTCGATGCGGATACGGTGACCAACCCCGACTATGGCGCCGACCTCACCGACGCGGTGCCAGAGGTCACGGCGAAGCCGCAATGACCGCCCGGCAATGACTGCCAGGCGGTGTCGCAGCGGATGCACGGTGCATTCGCTGCGACACCGCCGCAGTTTCCCGGTGCCGTTCGCGTTTGCAGGCGCTGCCCGCAGGGCGTGGTCACCTGTGGCAGGCGATGCGGTGATTCGGCAGAAATCCGCATCTGCACGCATCAGTGGGGACAAGACGCGCTGTCACCCGGATGACACAGTGACCATGGATCCGCCGGTCGTTGCCCTGCGGCGTCGGCGTCCCGACATCTCACACAGGAGCAGTCCATGCCTCGATGCGTTTCTTTCCCGCATGCCGCCTCGCACGCGGGAGGCCGGCGATGAGCGGGCAGGGCATGCATCGGCATGGCGCCGCCTGCGCGCACGCAGCTGCCGACGCGGCCGGCGCCGCGCTGGATCCTTCGCGGCGCCGCTTCCTGCAATGGAGCGCACTGGCGGTGGCCGCCGGGCTGCTGCGCTTCCCGCTGGACGCCGCCGCGTCCACGCCCGGGCGCGTGCAGGCGCTGCCGTTGCAGCAGGTCACGCTGAAACCCTCGCTGTTCCTGGACTCGTTGCAGACCAACCGCCGCTACCTGCTGGAACTGGAGCCGGACCGCCTGCTGCACAACTTCCTGCAATACGCCGGCCTGCCGCCGAAGGGCGCGGTGTACGGCGGCTGGGAGGGCGACACCATCGCCGGCCACACGCTGGGCCACTACCTCAGCGCACTGGCGAAGATGCACGCGCAGACCCGCGACCCGGTGCTGCGCGAACGCATCGACTACATCGTCGCCGAGCTGGCGCGTGCGCAGGCGCAGGATCCCGACGGCTACGTCGGCGGTTTCACCCGCAAGAACGACAAGGGCGAGATCGAGGGCGGCAAGGCGGTGCTGGAGGACGTGCGCCGCGGCATCATCAAGGGCAGCAAGTTCAATCTCAACGGCAGCTGGTCGCCGCTGTATACCCAGCACAAGCTGTTCGCCGGCCTGCTCGACGCGCATGCACTGGCCGGCAGCAAGCCGGCGCTGGAGGTGCTGCTGCCGCTGGCCGCCTACACCGCCGGCGTGTTCGATGCGCTCGACCACGCGCAGATGCAGACCCTGCTGGACACCGAGTTCGGCGGGCTCAACGAGTCCTACATCGAACTGGGCGCGCGCACCGGCGATGCACGCTGGGTCGCCATCGGCAAGCGCCTGCGCCACGAAAAGGTGATCGATCCGGCCGCGGCCGGGCGCGACGAACTGCCGCACATCCATGCCAATACCCAGGTGCCCAAGTTCATCGGCGAGGCGCGTCAGTTCGAGGTCGCCGGCGATGCCGATGCGGCCGCGGCGGCACGCTTCTTCTGGGAGACGGTGACCGCGCACTACAGCTATGTGATCGGCGGCAATGCCGACCGCGAGTATTTCCAGGAGCCGGACACCATCGCCGCGTTCCTGACCGAGCAGACCTGCGAGCATTGCAACAGCTACAACATGCTCAAGCTGACCCGGCACCTGTACCAGTGGACGCCGCAGGCGCGCTACTTCGACTACTACGAGCGCACGCTGCACAACCACACCATGGCCGCGCAGCATCCGGCCACCGGCATGTTCACCTACATGACGCCGATGATCAGCGGCGGCGAGCGCGGTTTCTCCGACAAGTTCGATTCGTTCTGGTGCTGCGTCGGCAGCGGCATGGAAGCGCACGCGCAGTTCGGCGATGCGATCTACTGGCAGGACGCCACCTCGCTGTACGTCAATCTCTACATTCCCTCGCGGCTGGATTGGACCGAGCGAGATCTGGCGCTGGAACTGGACAGCGGCGTGCCCGACAACGGCAAGGTGCGCCTGCAGGTGCTGCGCGCGGGAGAACGCGCGCCGCGGCGCCTGCTGTTGCGGGTGCCGGCCTGGTGCCAGGGCCGCTACACGCTGCGCGTGAACGGCAGCCCCGCACGGGCCGCGCTGGTTGATGGCTACCTGACGCTGGAGCGCGACTGGCGCGCCGGCGACGTGATCGACCTGGACCTGGCCACGCCGCTGCGGCTGGAACACGCCGCCGGCGATGCGGACACGGTGGTCGTGATGCGCGGGCCGCTGGCGCTGGCCGCCGACCTCGGGCCGGTCGGCACACCCTACGACGCGCCGGACCCGGCGCTGGTCGCCGCGGCCGATCCGCTGCGCGGCTTCGCCGAGCTGCCGCAGCCCGGCCATTTCCTGGCCAGCAGCACGCAGCCGCCGGGCCTGACCTTCGTGCCGTTCTATGCGCAGTACGAGCGCCGCAGTGCGCTGTATTTCAAGCGCATGGGCCCGACCCAGTGGACGCAGGAATCCCAGCGGCGGGCGCGCCGCCAGGCCGAGCAGGACAAGCTGCGTGCGATCGCGGTGGACATGATCCAGTTCGGCGACGAAGCTTCCGAGCAGGCGCACCAGTTGCGCAGCGACACCTCCTTCGGCGGTGCCTACCGCCGCCAGCAGTGCCGCGACGTGCGCGGCAAGGGCTTCGTCGAGTTCCGCATGCGCGGCAGCGCGCAGCCGCTGGCGCTGCGGCTGCGCTTCTGGGGCAGCGACAAGGGCCGCTTCAACATCCTGGTCAACGGCAAGCTGGCGGTGGAAGTGGCGGTGGAGCGCGGCCAGGTGATCGATTTCGTCGACCGCGACTACCCGTTGCCGCCGGAACTGACGCGCGATGCGCAGCCGCTGACCGTGCGCATCGAGCCGCAGCACGGCGACACCGCCGGCCCACTGTTCGGTGGCTGGCTGATCCCGGCGTGACCGCAACCAGCGGCATCGCCGTGCGCAGCGATGGCAGTGTGTGCCTGCCGTATCGGTGTCTGCGCGACACAGCGCCATGCCTCGTCACGATCGCTCATGCAGGCGCGCAGCCACGCACGACCATGCATGATTCCGCATGCGAAACCGCGAATCGCGACAAGACGCGGGCGTGCGCACACGTCACAGTGTGACCGCGTGATGAAAATCTGATCGCATCGTCGTACCGGCCGTGGCGCCGGCGCGCGCCACCGGAGCGCCGCCATCGTCGTCGGACGTCATCGCAGGAGCGGGGGAGCCGCGCACGGCCGTGCGCGCAGGAGATCGGCTTCCCCGTTGTGCGCCAGGCCGTCGTGGTCCGGTGCAGGCACGCCACCGCAGGCGCCGCGCAGGCGCCACCGTCCAGCAGGTCCGTCCGTCGGCATGGCGCCGGCATGGCGTCGTTCGGCCTGCGTTTCTCCGCTGTCTCGTCTCGCCACCTTCCAGGAGCCCGCCCCATGTCGTTTCCGCAGCCACGCCCTTCCTTCCGCCATGCCGCGACGCCGCTGGCGCTGGCAGTCGCCACTGCCCTGTCGCTGGGGAGCGCAGGGGCGGCGCAGGCGCAGGAGGCGAGCGCCGACAGCGCCACCCAGACCCTGGACAGCATCGTGGTCACCGGCTCGCGCCTGCGCCGCGTCGATACCGAGACCGCCAACCCGGTGGTGACCATCAGCCGCGCGCAGATCGAAGCCACCGGCAAGGCCACGCTCGGCGACCTGGTGCAGGAACTGCCCTCGATCGCCGGCAATGCCACCAATCCCAACACCAACAACGGCGGCGGCACCGGCGCGTCGGTGATCTCGCTGCGCGGCCTCGGCGAGAAGCGCACCCTGGTCCTGGTCAACGGCACGCGCCTGGCCAGCAACGACGTCAATGCGATCCCGGCGACCATGATCGAGCGGGTGGAAGTGCTCAGCGACGGCGCCTCGGCGGTGTACGGCTCGGACGCGATCGGCGGCGTGGTCAACTTCATCCTGCGCAAGGGCTTCGACGGCGTCGAGGCCAGCGCCGACTTCGGCACCAGTTCGCGCAGCGACGGCAACCGCCGCAACTTCTCGCTCACCGCCGGCAAGACCGGCGAGCGCGGCAGCATCGTCGCCGGCCTGTCCTACCACGACATCGACCCGGTCTCGGCCGGCGCGCGCGCGTATTCCAAGGACGCGCTGTCGCTGATCGACGGCGTCGGGGTGAAGCAGGGCTCCTCGGCCACGCCGACCGGCAGCATCAGCTTCAACGA
Source organism: Xanthomonas sp. D-109 (assembly GCF_017746095.1). Lineage (NCBI taxonomy): Bacteria > Pseudomonadati > Pseudomonadota > Gammaproteobacteria > Lysobacterales > Lysobacteraceae > Xanthomonas > Xanthomonas sp. D-109. The sequence continues at coordinate 181,413 of NZ_JAGHWV010000010.1, read as the reverse complement.
CGGCTCTGCCGCGGCCAAGGCGCTGGCGGCCAGCAACGGCTGTTCGCGGGTCACCTTCAACGGCGGCAGCAGCAGCCCGACCAACGCCAGCCAGTACCACTGCTACGTCGCCTCCACCGATTCCTACAACTACCAGCCGTACAACCTGCTGCAGACCCCGCAGGAACGCACCAACGCCTTCGTGCTCGGCAGCTACCGCTTCAGCGACCACCTGGAAGGCTACGTCAACACCTATTTCAGCAAGACCACCTCGTCCTCGATCATCGCGCCGATCCCGATCTTCGCCAACGGCGACAACTTCCTGGTCTCCTCGGCCAGCTACTACAACCCGTTCGGGGTCAACTTCGGCACCGACCGCAGCACCGGCACCTCGTACAACAACTTCAACACGCGCGCCACGGTGCTGGGCAACCGCCGCTACGAGTACAACACCTACAATTTCCAGATCAATCCGGGCCTGCGCGGCAGCTTCGGCGACAGTTCCTGGCAGTGGGATGCCAGCCTCAACTACGGCAAGGTCAAGCAGAAGTCGATCAACTACGGCTTCCTCGACTACGCCGGTTTCAATGCCGCGGTGGGGCCGTCGTTCCTGGCCGCCGACGGCACGGTCAAGTGCGGCAGCGCCGGCGCGGTGATCGCCGGCTGCACCCCGATCGACGTGTTCAACCTCAACGCCGCCAGCAACAAGGCCGCGCTGGAAGCGCTGGTGGTCAACCCGATCGTCACCAACGTCTATACGGTCAAGCAGTTCGAGGCCAACGCCAACGGCGAACTGTTCGCGCTGCCGGCCGGCACCGCGAGCCTGGCCGTGGGTGTCTCCTATCGCAAGGAAAGCACCAGCACCGCCGCCGATCCGCTGTGGACCGGCGACGAGAACGGCATGTGCGGCGTGATCGAGTTCTGCGCCTCCGTGCTCGGCGGCAGCTTCAGCGTCAAGGAAGCCTATGCCGAAGCGCTGTTCCCGCTGCTGGCCGGGCTGCCGGGCGTGCACTCGCTCAACCTGACCGTGGGCAGCCGCTTCTCCGACTACGACACCGTCGGCAGCAAGACCAACAGCAAGGTCTCGCTGGAGTACCGCCCGATCGAGAACCTGCTGCTGCGCGGCACCGCCTCGCAGGTGTTCCGCGCGCCGAACATCAGCGAACTGTATGCCGGCGTGGCTGGCGACTCGCCGTCGGTCACCGACCCGTGCAATGGCTACACCGGCGGCCATTCCGCCGCCTGCGCCAACGTGCCGACCGACGGCAGCTACCAGCAGGCCGACAACCAGGTCGGCGCCAAGGCCTCCGGCGCGGCAGTGGCCGGCTACCAGCTCAAGCCGGAGACCGGCATGTCCTACGACTTCGGCGTGGTCTACGACCCGGGTTGGGTCGAGGGCCTGTCGATGAGCGCGGACCTGTGGAAGATCAACCTCAAGGACACCATCACCCAGGTCTCGGCGCAGACCGTGCTCAACCAGTGCTACGCCAACGATGCCAGCGCGTTCTGCGCGCTGATCCATCGCAACGACAACGGCACCATCAACTACATCGCAGAGCCCACCGTGAACCTCGGCAAGCTGTGGGCCAGCGGTGCGGATTTCAGCCTCACCTACCGCCTGCCGGACACCGCCTGGGGCAACTTCAGCGCCGGCCTCAACGGCACCTACGTGATCCGCTACGACATCAACCCCGACACCACCGACGCCAGCACCGTCACCATCCACAACGCCGGCAAGTACACCTACGCCTACGGCAACTTCCCGCGCTGGCGTGCACTGGGAACCTTGAACTGGAACCTGGGCGACTGGAGCGCGTCGTGGCGCGTCCGCTACATCGGCCGCACCGAGATCGGCAGCGCCGATACCCGCCAGAGCCTGTCGGCCGATGCCGACCAGCCCGCCGTGGTCCGCGACATCGGTGCCTACGTCTACCACAGCGTGCAGGTGGGCTATCAGGTCAAGCCCTGGAACACGCGCTTCGAAGTGGGCGTGGACAACCTGGCCGACCGCCAGCCGCCGCTGTACTACGCCAACAACGTCACCAACGCCAACACCGACGTGGCCACCTACGATCTGCTCGGCCGCTACTACTGGGCGCGGGCGACGGTGAAGTTCTGAGCGTGCCTTCCGGCAGTCCGACCCGGGACGTTGCAGCGCCCGTCGCAGGCGGGCGTCTGCGCAAGCGCAGCGTGATGTGGGGCTGCGCGCTGCTGCTGGCGGCCCCATGCATGGCGGCTGCCGGTGCCGGGCAGATCCGCCCCGGGGCGGTGTGGAACGATCGCCAGGGCGTTGCCATCAACGCCCATGGCGCCGGCGTGCTGCGCGACCGCGACGGCACCTACTACTGGTTCGGCGAATACAAGACCGCCGGCGCGGGCGGCAATACCGCCCAGGTGGGCGTGTCGGTGTATCGGTCGCGCGACCTGTTGCATTGGGACAACCGCGGCATCGCGCTGCAGGTGGCCGATGACCGGCAGTCCGATATCGCCAAGGGGGCCGTGATCGAGCGTCCGAAGGTGCTGTACAACGCAGCCACCGGCCGCTACGTGATGTGGTTCCACCTGGAGCGGCCAGGGCAGGGCTACAAGGATGCACGGGTCGGGGTCGCGATGGCCGAGCGGGTGGACGGGCCGTACCGCTACCTGCGTTCGTTCCGGCCCAATGGCCAGGAGTCGCGCGACATGACCCTGTTCCAGGACGACGACGGCAGCGCTTACCTGTTCTACAGCTCCGAAGGCAACGCGACGATGCATGTCACCCGCTTGCGTCCGGATTACCTGGACACCGAGCCGACTTTCGCGCGCATTTTCGTCGAGCGCTGGCTGGAGGCGCCGGCGGTGTTCAAGCATGCAGGGCGCTACTACTTCCTCGGTTCCGAATGCACCGGCTGGAAGCCCAATACGGCGCATGGCGCCACCGCGCCGTCGCCGACCGGACCGTGGACCGAGTTCGGCAATCCGGCCCGTGGCGAGGACGCGGCGCTGACCTTCCACAGCCAGAGCGCCTATGTGCTGCCTTGGCCGGGACGGCCAGGGCATTTCATCTATCTTGGCGACCGCTGGAATCCCGGCAATCCCATCGATGGGCGCTATGTCTGGTTGCCGTTGGCGCTGGATGGCCAGGGCTTCCGGATCGATTGGCGCGATGCCTGGTCGCCTGCGCGGCACTGAGCGCAAGCGATGTCTGGCGCGCCCACGCCGTAGCCGCGCCGGTTTACTCCAGTAACATCAGGAGGTCCCGATGCAGATCGCGCGGAATCCGCACGCCCTCGTGGAGGCTGCGCGCTCGCGCCTGATAGCGACGTTGCGAGGGCAGCCGCGCACCGGTGTCCTGGTAGGCGGCGAAGAACGCCTCGGCGCGTGCCATGTGCGTGACCCGCTCGGCGCCCAGGAAGCGCGCCGGATCCAGCGCCAGGATCAGTTCGCCATGGTAGGGCGCCGCGCCGGCGCCAGCGTCGTGGGCCAGCGATTCGGCGCTGGTCAGGTCGCCGATCAACGGCCCGGCGATCAACTCGATCATCGCCGACAGCGCCGAGCCCTTGTGGCCGCCGAAGGTCAGCATCGCGCCGCCGTCGGCGACCGCCGCCGGATCGGTAGTCGGCGCACCCGCCGCGTCCACACCCCAGCCTTCGGGAATCGGCTGGCCGGCGCGGCGGCGCAGCTCGATCTCGCCGCGCGCCACCGCACTGGTGGCGAAGTCGAACACGAACGGCGGCGCATCCACGCGCGGCCAGCCGAACGCCAGCGGATTGGTGCCCAGCAGCGGCGTGCGTCCGCCGGCCGGCGTGACCCAGGCGTGGCTGGGATTGCAGATCAGCGCGACCAGCCCGGCATCGGTGATGCGCTCGACTTCCGGCCACAGCGCAGAGAAATGCACGCAATGGTTGATCGCCAGCGCCGCCAGGCCATTGGCACAGGTCTTCTCGATCAACAGCGGCAGGCCGCGCTCGAACGCCAGCAGCGAGAACCCGCCGCGTGCATCGACTCGCACGATGCCGGGCGCATGGTCGTGCACGACAGGCTCGGCATCGCCCACCACCTTGCCGTTGCGCAGCGTCGCCACGCAGCCGAGCGTCCGGTACAACCCGTGCGAGGCGCAGCCGTCGCGTTCGCCGGCGACGATGGTGTGGGTGAGCGCCTGCACGTGCGCGGGGCTGAAGCCGGCGTGGGTCAGGATGCGTTCGACCAGGGTGGTGGCCTGGTCCAGGGACAGGGTGATGGTGTCGCTGGGGTTCATCGAGAAAAAGCAGGGGGGGGGGGAGTGCCGGATTCTCGCCTGCGCTGGAAGTGGTGAGAAGTCGGAGGGGTTCAGTGTGACCCGAGCGGCTTGTCATGAGGAGTGAAGTGCGTTGAAACGTGGCCATGCTGGCGGTGCCGGACCTTGCGAAAGACGATCCGCCTATTGGATGTTTGAAAATTTTCTTGACAGCTATCCCTGAACCAATCCGATAATTCGACAAGGCCAGGACCTGGCCTATAGGGGATTTGTTCGATCGATTGCCTCGTGCCCCGGCGCGTTGGGGCGTTGTGTTTTTTGCGATTTCGTTACCGCGATGCTTCCAAGTGGAAGTATCGCGGTCGTCCAGAGAATTCGGCCCCCTTCGGGCTGAAAGGGAAGAGGCAAGCGATGTTCAAGGCAAGGCTGGCGATCGGCATGCTGCTGGTTTGTATGGGTGCGCGTGCGCACGCGGCGGACGAAGTGGCGCCCTACGAGGAATACGAGAAGAAGATCAAGGCCGCTCAGGTCGTCGGTCCGCTGAAAGGCGATATCTTCGGCGAGAACATCAGCCTTTACGATCTCAGCGTGGGTTTCCGCGCCACGGATGTGGATATCCCGGGCAATAACGCATTGCCGGTGACGGTGGCGCGCGAGTTCAAGGTGATGAACCGGCGCCAGGAGTATGTGGCGAAGGGATTCGGTGACTGGGAAATCGATGTGCCGCGTGTCTACGGTGAGTTCCTTGCGGAGAAGGGCTGGGTGACGACCAGCGGCTCGCCCACGGCGCGTTGTTCGGTGCCGGCCCGGCCGGACGCCGCCATGACGGTCAACGGCACGACCTATCCGGGCACGGCAGACGATGTCTGGCATGGCTATTACCTGCATGTGCCCGGCGCCGGTGATCAGGAGTTGCTGGTCGACAACCAGACAAAGACGCCGCGTCCGACTGATGGCGCCTCCCGCCCGTGGATCACCAAGGAAGCCTGGCGCCTGGGCTGTCTGAGCAGCGTCAGCAATTATGCAGGCGAGGGCTTTCTCGCCATCTCGCCATCGGGTGTGAAGTACTACTTCGACTATGCCGTCGTCATCAACGTCAAACCGTATAAGTTGACCATAAGTGGAAAGATCAATGTGGCGGCGCGCACGCGCGTCGCATTGATGGCCAGTCGCGTCGAAGACCGCTTCGGCAACTGGGTGACCTACAGCTACACGGGCGACAAGCTGTCCTCGATCCAATCCAGCGACGGGCGAGCGGTTGCACTGACCTACAACGGCGATCTGATCAGCAGCGTCCAGGCCAACGGCCAGACCTGGAGCTATGGCTACGAGTTCAGCACCGCCTATCCATGGCCACAGGGTGCTTATCGCCTGAAGACCGTCACCGAGCCCGACGGTTCGCAGTGGACCTACACGATCGCCAGCGGCAACATGATGCCGACGCGCGAACCGCCTGCCGGTGGTGGCGCCAGCAATTGCGTTTCCGAACCAGATTCGATGAATGGCGCTGTCTCCCTGCAGGTCACCCATCCGTCCGGTGCCAGCGGCCTGTTCGTATTCGATTATCAGCGTCAGTACCGCACCCACACGCCAGCCAGTCGTTGCGATGTGCCTACCGGGCAGGAGCCGCCGGTTCCTTACGTGCCAAGCTATTTCGACAACTATGTTCTCCGGTCGAAGACCATCACCGGTCCCGGCCTGCCGCAGCGCGTATGGAGCTATGTGGCCGATGCCCCGGCAACCAAGCTCTATACATCCGGTAAGGCCACCGATCCGTGCCCGACCTGCATTCCGAGCAAGACCGTAAAGGTCACCAATCCCGACGGCACGGCGGCTGCCTACGAATTCGGTTTCATGTACGGCCTCAACGATGGTCGCCTGCTGAGCACGACGTTGCTGGATGCCAACAGCAATGCCGTCTCCAAGACCAACAACACCTACTTCGCTGATGGCGACGTGGCTGCGCAGCCATTTCCGGCGGAAATGGGGCAGTCCCTGCTGGGAATTCCCAACCCACTGACCAACGTCCTGCGTCCGCTGCGCAGCAAGGCTGTGGTGCAGGACGGTACCTCCTATACCTGGACAGCGAACAGCTTCGATGCCTTTGCGCGGACGCTTAGCGTGACCCGCGCTAGCCCCTGGTATTCGCGTACGGATGCAACCGAGTATTACGACGACCTGGGTAAGTGGATCATCGGGCAGCGCGCCAGGAGTACCAACACCGACACCGGTCTGGTGGAGTCCCAGACCAGCTACGACACCAATGCGATGCCGTCGCAGCGCTGGTCGTTCGGCAAGCTGCGCCTGACACTTGGCTACAACGGCGATGGCACGTTGGCTACCGTCAAGGACGGCAACAACAACACGACCACCGTGTCCAGTTGGAAGCGCGGCGTTCCGCAATCGATCCGTTATCCGGATGGCACCACCGACGCGGCAATGGTTAACGACAGCGGCTGGATCACCGCGACCACCGACGAGAACGGCTACACCACGAACTATAGCTATGACGCGATGGGCCGACTGGCGAGCATCACCTATCCGGCCAACGACACTGTGGCCTGGGCTTCCACCACGCAAGCGTTCGAGCAGGTCGGCACCAGCGAGTACGGACTGGCCGCGGGGCATTGGCGGCAGATCGTCGCCACCGGCAATGCGCGCAAGGTGACGTACTTCGATGCATTGTGGCAGCCGATGCTGACGCGCGAGTTCGATGCCGGCAACGAAGCGGCTACCCAGCGGCTCCAGAGGTTTGCCTACGATCAAGACGGCCGCGCGACGTTTGCCTCGTACCCTGGGACCAGCGACGCATTGAGTACCGGGACTTGGACCAGATACGACGCGCTCGGGCGCAAGACCTCGGTTTCCCAGGACAGCGAACAGGGTGGGGCGTTGACCACCTTGACAGAGTATTTGGCAGGCAACCAAACCCGCGTGACTGATCCACGCGGCAACAAGACCGTGACGGGCTATCAAGTTTTTGACCAGCCCGATTACACGACACCGGTCTGGATCCAGCATCCAGAAGGTGCCTACACCGACATCAACCGCGACATCTTCGGCAAGCCGCTGTCCATCCGCCGCCGTGATGTTAATAGCACGGTGTCGGTGACGCGCAGCTACGTCTACGACGGCTATCAGCAGCTATGCAAGACAGTAGAACCCGAAACCGGCGCTACCGCCAATGGCTACGACGCCGTAGGCAACCTGGTCTGGAGCGCGGCGGGCCTGTCCCTGCCCAATACGTCATCGTGCGATGCGGATACCGCGTTTGCTTCTGGCCGCCGAGTCGACCGCAGCTACGACGTGCGTAACCGCATCAAGGCGTTGAGCTTCCCGGATGGCAACGGCAACCAGGCCTGGAGCTACTGGCCGGATGGGGTGGTCAAGCAGATCACCACCACCAACAACGGCGTCGCCACTTACAACAGCTACGCCTACAACAAGCGTCGCCTGCTGATCGCCGAAAGCCAGGGCCAGGCCGATGGCGAGACCTGGGCGCTGGGCTACGCCTACGATGCCAATGGCCACCTCGCCGCGCATCGCTATCCGTCGGGGCAGACGGTGGACTACGCGCCCAATGCCCTGGGCCAGCCGACCCAGGCCGGCAGCTATGCCACCGGCGTGAGCTACTACCCGAATGGCGCGATCAAGCAGTTCACCTACGGCAACGGCATCGTCCACACCATGACGCAGAACGCGCGTCAGTTGCCGGATACCAGCCAGGATGCCTACGGCGGCACGGCGTTCCTCAGCGACGGCTACGACTACGATGCCAATGGCAACGTTGCCGCGATCAGTGACGGCGCCACCGGTCGTGGTGGACGCGGCAATCGCGACATGACCTACGACGGGTTGGATCGCCTGATTTCTACCAAGTCGGCGATGTTCGGCTCCACACCCGCAAGCTACAGCTACGACGTCCTCGACAACCTGATCCATGTTGTGGCACCCGGTCGGGACCAGTACTACTGCTACGACGCCAACTGGCAGCTCACCAACGTCAAGACCGGCAGTTGCGGCGGCAGCACGGTCATCGGCATGAGCTACGACCCGCAGGGTAACCTCAGCAACAAGAATGGCCAGGCCTTCGTGTTCGATTACGGCAACCGCTTGCGCCAGGCGACCGGCAAGGAGACCTATCGCTACGACGGCAACGGCCGCCGCACGTTGGCGCTGCAGAGCGCCGGCAACATCGGCTCGCTGTACGATCAGTCGGGCGCGCTACGCTTCCAAAAGAACCAGCGCCAGTCCAAATCTACGGATTACATCCTGCTGAGCGGCAGCCTCGTTGCCGAAGCCGACTGGCCGCTGGGCCAACTCGCTTCGGTCAAGGACTATGTGACTTGGAGCGCGGTCTCCGGTGCGACCCGCTATGTGGTCGAAGAGAGCGTGGACGGCGTGAGCTGGACTACGGTGTACGACGGCAGTCAGGGGAACTGGACTTCGTTGGCGAGGCCGGCAGGGATCTATTCGTACCGCGTGACTGCATGCACGGCAGACGGTAACTGCACTGCGGCTTCGAACGTGACGCATGACCAGCGGCCTGCGGTGGATATCGTGCCGTTGCTTTACCAGTTGCTGTTGAACTGATCCCCTTCCTTGCACGTTCTTGAGGAGTCGAGAGCTTGCCTATTCCAAAAATTGGAGAATTACATGTCGCGCTCGATCATGTTTGTCGTCGTCAAGATCATTGCTTTTTCCGTCATTGCGCTATCGAGCGGAAATAGCCACGCCGAGTCGTACGAGGTGAAGAACCATGTCGTGACCCGGCTATTCACGGGGTGGTCGGGCGAAGGGCTATTCGTCAACACCGACGGCCAACTGCCCGCCGGGGCAGACTGCGGCGATGGCAATCGTTTCATCCTCGAGACGAACACCCCGATGCAGAAGGAGATGGTCGCGCTCCTGATGATGCTGCTTCAGAGCGGACAAACCGCGCAGTTGCATGTGGAGGGATGCTCGGGCGGATCGATGAAGCTGAAAGCGGTCTCGATCGCGAAGTGACCGGTTGCATTATTCAGTATGGCGAAGAGAGACGTTGCCGTTGGATCTTTGCAAGAGAGGTCTTTCTGTAACGCGTGTCGATGGTTCCAACTCGCAAGGACGAGTGATGTCAAATTTCCAGGGGATTCGTGCGGCAATGCGCCTTACGGCTGCAGCCGCCCTTTCATTGCTCATTGCCTTTGGTGTCTCCGCGCAAACAGTCCGCTACATCCATACGGATGGATTGGGGTCTGTTGTGTTGGTGACGGACAAGGACCGTAATGTTGTTGAACGCCGAGAATACGAGCCTTACGGGAGTGTGGTGAACCAACCCCTAATGGATGGGCCTGGCTACACCGGTCATGTCATGGATGCAGCGACCGGAATGACGTACATGCAGCAGCGGTACTACGATTCAGTCGTCGGGCGGTTCTTGTCTGTAGATCCAGTATCAGTGAGTTCTGCAAAAGGTAGCAACATGAATCGCTATTGGTACTCCAATAATAACCCATATCGATTTATTGATCCGGATGGGCGATATGTTTGTTCTTCTGGAAGTGATTCAGATTGTAAGGCAGTAAAGGCCGCACTTAGGGACGCGCGCTCTATGACGCAAAGCGCTATAAAGGTTGGTGAGGATAAGGCTGCGCTTAATTCAGTTTTGAAATTTCTTGGAAAAGATGGTGTTGATAATGGTGTGACAATAAAATTTGGTGATGGATATGGGATGGGGAATACCTTATCTCAAGGTGGGAAAACAACAATATCTATCGACAGGGACGGGATAAATAGTTTGGCTGATAGGCGCGGGATCTCTCGGGATGCTGCTTTGACAGCAACCCTATTCCATGAAGGTCAACATGGAATAGACTGGAAGCGGGATGGTATGCCTAAAACAAGCCGCCAGGAACATGCAGGAGAAGTTCGTGCGGCGAGAACTGAGGCTAGTGCCTGGGAATTAATGAAAACGGATTCTTGGTGGGGTACTTGGACAAATCTTGGCGGTTACAACGAGGATGCGATAAAAAAAGAGGCCGATGCGGCCACTAGTCTTTGGTGCGGAGATTCATGTAAATGAAAAAAATTATTGGGAATTTCATTGGATTTGGATTTTTTTATTATTTTATGGTCGCATCAGGAGTGGCTATTGCTAAAGATGAGGGGGTGGAGGACGCAAAAATTTGCTCAATAATATATTCGAAAGATAAATTTAATGATAGGCGCGTTCGCGTCAACGCATATGCTTTAACGGATATGCACATGACTATGCTTTACGATAATGCTTCTGGTGCAAAAGGTGTGGCGCTTTTTGTGCCGAAAAAGATGAGAAAAAATCCAGATGTTGTTGAGCTGGTCGGGAGTAGCTTTGGGCCAGAGGCTTTTGATGGAAGTTATCGGGTATGGGCAACATTCACGGGGAGGGTGGTAATCAAGAAAGGGGAAAGGCCGGAAATTTTGTTCATTCTGGAGGATATTTCAGGGCTGGAAAAAAGGTCCAAAGAGCCGTGATGCTCAAATTTTTAAGGCGTGCTTGCTAGGTAAGTCTTAAGGTGCAATAAATTTTTTATCATTTTATTTTAATTCTGAAGCAAGCATTGATTGTGGGCTTTACTCCCGCGCGTAGTGGTGGCGAGCTGGATGTCCGGCTATTTGAGAGCCTATTCAAGCTTGCTGAGTTAGCAATGAAATAAGTAGCTAATGCGCTTGCGATGCGATACCCGATTGCCGACGCATCGAGTTAACCACTTTGGCGTCACCTTGAGCGAGATCGGTGGATTCAACACGGCTAGATAATTTGTTGCAATGGAATAGGCCGCAGGTGAACGAAGGACGCAGCGGCAAGATCAGACATTAATATTCAGTTCTTCACTGTAGCCAGTTCGCCGTAGCGGCCGACAAAGGCACTTATGTGATTTGCCGCATACTTAATTCTCAGCCAGGCTAAGCGGCCATTCCCGTCAAAAGAAACCAGCATATACTTTATTGGCAGTAACGCCGTCGTTGCTAAGCTGTGCTTAGTAACGACGGTAGTCATATCGGATGCTTACACCGACAACTCCAACAACAACTTGTTGAGCCGACGCACATACGCCGCCGGATCCTTCAGGCTGTCCCCGGCCGCCAGCGCAGCCTGATCGAACAGCACCCGCGCCAGATCGCCGAAGCGCTCGCCGTCGGCTTCTGCATCCAGCTTCTCGATCAGCGGATGCGCCGGGTTGAACTCGAACACCGGCTTGCTCTCCGGCAGCTTCTGGCCGCTGGCTTCGAGGATCTGCCGCATCTGCAGGCCGAGGTCGCCCTGGCCGATGGCCAGGATCGCCGGCGAGTCGGTCAGGCGGTGCGAGACGCGCACTTCGGAGACGTCGTCCTTGAGCACGTTCTGGATGCGCTCGACCAGGCCCTGCTTGGCCTTGGCGGCTTCTTCCTTGGCCTGCTTCTCTTCTTCGCTGTCGAGCTTGCCCAGGTCCAGGTCGCCGCGCGCCACGTCGACGAAGGACTTGCCGTCGAACTCGGTGAGGTAGCTCATCAGCCACTCGTCGATGCGGTCGGTGAGCAGCAGCACTTCGATGCCCTTCTTGCGGAACACTTCCAGGTGCGGGCTGTCCTTGATCTGCGCGTAGCTCTCGCCGGTCAGGTAGTACAGCTTGTCCTGGCCTTCCTGCATCCGCGCCACGTAGTCGGCCAGCGACACGGTCTGCGTGCCGTCGCTGCCGTGGGTGGAGGCGAAGCGCAGCAGGCCGGCGATCTTCTCGCGGTTGCCGAAGTCCTCGGCCGGGCCTTCCTTCAGCACCTGGCCGAAGTTCTTCCACACGCCCTGGTAGCGCTCGGCGTCGTCCTTGGCCAGCTTCTCCAGCATGTCCAGGGCGCGCTTGGTCAACGCCGACTTCATCGAGTCGATCACCGGGCCGGACTGCAGGATTTCGCGCGAGACGTTCAGCGGCAGGTCGCTGGAATCGACGATGCCCTTGATGAAGCGCAGGTACAGCGGCAGAAACTGCTCGGCCTGGTCCATGATGAAGACGCGCTGCACGTACAGCTTGAGCCCGCGCGAGGCGTCGCGCTGGTACAGGTCGAACGGGGCGCGGCCGGGCACGTACAGCAGCGAGGTGTACTCCAGCTTGCCCTCGACCTTGTTGTGGCTCCATGCCACCGGGTTCTCGTGGTCGTGGGCGATGTGCTTGTACAGTTCCTGGTATTCCTCGTCCTTGATCTCGGTGCGCGGCCGCGTCCACAGCGCGCTGGCGCGGTTGACGGTTTCCCATTCCGGGGTCTCGGGCTTGTCCTTGTCCTCGCCGTAGTGTTCCTTGTGAAACTCGATCGGCAGCGCGATGTGGTCGGAATACTTGCGCACGATGCCGCGCAGCTTCCAGCCGTCGGCGAAGTCCTTCTCGTCGTCCTTCAGGTGCAGCACGATGCGGGTGCCGCGCTCGGCCTTCTCGATGGTGGCGACCTCGAACTCGCCTTCGCCGCGCGAGGACCAGTGCACGCCTTCGCTGGCCGACAGGCCGGCGCGGCGGCTGTACACGTCGACCTGGTCGGCGACGATGAAGGCGCTATAGAAGCCCACGCCGAACTGGCCGATCAGGTGCGAGTCCTTCTTCTGGTCGCCGGACAGGTGCTTGAGGAACTCGGAGGTGCCGGACTTGGCGATGGTGCCCAGGTGCGCCACGATCTCCTCGCGGCTCATGCCGATGCCGTTGTCGTCGATGGTGACGGTCCCGGCCTCCTTGTCGAAGCCGATGCGGATGCGCAACTGCGCATCGCCGTCCAGCAGCTCCGGCTTGACCAGTGCCTCGAAGCGCAGCTTGTCGGCGGCGTCGGAGGCGTTGGAGATCAGCTCGCGCAGGAAGATCTCCTTGTTGGAATACAGCGAATGGATCATCAGCTGCAGCAGCTGCTTGACCTCGGTCTGAAAGCCCAGGGTTTCTTTTTGGGTTTCCACGCTCATCGGTAGGTGCTCCATGAAGGATGGGCGGCCGCGCGGAGGAGGGCGCGGCTCTGCCGGCCGACATGGTGGCGGCCGCGGCCGGCTTCAAGCGCCGCGCCGCGCATACGCGCGACACCGCGCTGGTCTATGATCCGGACCCCGTTTCCGCGCCACCCACTGCCCGCCGCCCATGCCGTTCCTGCGTTCCCCGTCCTGCCTGTCCCGGCCCCTGCGAGGCCGCCGATGAGCCGTTCCGGCGGCGGCCAGGTGCGGATCATCGGCGGGCGCTGGCGCAATACGCGGCTGCCGGTGCCGGACCTGGCCGGGCTGCGCCCGACCTCCGACCGGGTCCGCGAGACCCTGTTCAACTGGCTGCAGCCGGTGCTGCCCGGGGCGCGCGTGCTGGACCTGTTCGCCGGCAGCGGCGCGCTGGGGCTGGAGGCGGTGTCGCGCGGCGCGGCCGCCGCGGTGCTGGTCGAACGCGATCCGGGCCAGGCGGCGCAGTTGCGCGCCACGGTCGCGCGGCTGCAGGCGCAGGACCAGGTACAGGTGGTGCAGGGCGATGCGCTGCGCTGGCTGGCCGAGCCATCGGCCGAAGCCCCGGCCGACATCGCCTTCGTCGACCCGCCGTTCGCCGCCGGGCTGTGGGACGTGGTGCTGCAACGCCTGCCGGCGCGGCTGGCGGCCGACGCCTGGCTGTACCTGGAGTCGCCGGCCGGGCAGGCGCCCGCAGCGCCGGCGTCCTGGGCGCTTTACCGTGAGGGCGGCAGCCGCGAGGTGCGTGCTGCCCTGTACCGGCGCACCGCTGCTACACTTCCCGGCGACCTTCACGCGGTACCCGACGCATGACCGTGGCCCATAGCCGCATCGCCGTCTATCCCGGCACCTTCGATCCGATCACCAACGGCCATATCGATCTGGTCAACCGTGCCGCACCGCTGTTCGAGCAGGTGATCGTGGGCGTGGCGCAGAGCCCGTCCAAGGGGCCGACCCTGCCGCTGGACCTGCGCGTGTCGCTGGCCCGCGAAGCGCTGGCCGGGCACCGCAACGTGGAAGTGCTGGGCTTCGACACCCTGCTGGCGCATTTCGTGCGCTCGGTCGGCGGCGGCGTGCTGCTGCGCGGCCTGCGCGCGGTGTCGGATTTCGAATACGAGTTCCAGATGGCGAGCATGAACCGGCATCTGATCCCGGAGGTGGAGACGCTGTTCCTCACCCCGGCCGAGCAACACAGCTTCATTTCGTCCTCGTTGGTGCGCGAGATCGCGCGCCTGGGCGGGGACGTCTCCGGCTTCGTGCCGCCGTCGGTGGTGCAGGCGCTGGTTCAGGCCCGCCAGGCCGCCGCGCAGCGCTGAGCCGACCACCATTCACTGACGACACAGAGGGAGCCGTTCCATGAACACCACCGCACGCGCGTTGCTGATCGCTTCGCTGGCCCTGGGCTTCACCGCCTGCAAGAAGGAAGAGGCCGCCAAGCCGGCCGCCGACGCGCAGCCCGCGCTGACCGCCCCGGCCAAGGACGACGATGCCGGCTGGAAGAAGTACCTGCAGGAAGTGGCGATCCAGAACATGGGCAACGTCACCAACAGCCCGTTCCTGTACTACCTGCCGCCGGAATCGGATCCGGAGTTCCAGGCCAAGTACGAGCGCCAGGTCGAAAGCGCCACCACCGCCATCGGCCGCGGCATCCAGCCGGGCAACATGCTGGCGTTCGGTTCCTCGGCTTCGGCCAAGATGGCCGACCTGATCGCCGCCGCGTTCGCCAAGGTCGAGGCGAACAGCATGAAGGGCGTGCGCGTGGTCTACATCGGCGCTCCGGCCGACAACGCCCGCGTCGAAGCCGTGGTCAAGCCGACCGGCGCCGACTACATCTTCGTCGAAGCCAAGTAAGCCCCGCGCGGGCCGGCGCGCCGATGCGCGCCGGTTCCGCCATCCCGCGCCGCCCGCAACGGGCGGTTGCGTCGCGCCGACGTGCCGGATGCCGTCGCGCAGTTCCGCAGTTCCGCAGTTCCAGGCAGGGCACAGGCGATGCGGATCTTCATCACCGGCCCCACCGGCGCCGGCAAGACCACACTGGCGCGCCCGCTCGGCTGCCGCCACGGCATTGCCTGCCACGCGCTGGACGACCTGCACTGGGTGCGACGTCCCGAGGGGGATGTCCGTCGCCCGCTCGAGGAGAAACTGCCGCTGCTGCAGCACATCGTCGACGGCGAGTGTTGGATCGTCGAAGGCGTGCAGTTCAAATGGGCCGACCCGGCGCTCGCACGCGCAGACCACATCGTGGTGATCGATGCGCCATCCTGGCGCACCACCCTGCAGATCGTGCTGCGGCTGGGTCGACAGTGGCTTGGCCTGGAGGCCGCCGCCTACCGGCCGACCCTGGCGCGGTTGCCGCAGATGCTGGCCTGGAGCCGCGACTACCATCGTGAAGAGCGCGCGCTGCTGCTGGCCAAGCTCGCGCCGTTCCGCGCCAGGACCTTGCTGATTCGCCACAGCCGCGCGCGATTGCCACCGCCGCTGGACTAGCCGGCGGGCTGCCCGACCGGTGCCGATGAAGGCGCCAGGAATGCCTGCCGATGCGCGGCGATCCAGGCATCGATCGAACCGGGTTGGAAATCCCCAAGTCCGGGCTGCGCCTGCAGTGGCGCGGCTAGCAGCGCATCGGCCTGCTGCGGGGACGCGGCGAAGAAGCGGAACTTCGACGCCACCACGCGGCCGTGGCCGGCGCCTAGCGCGGCATCGACCTCGCGCTCGAACGCGTCCAGCGGCTGCGCGCGATAGCGCACCGGGCGGCCGAGTCCGGCGGTGAGCCGCTGCACCAGTTCCGGGCCGGTCAGGCTCTCGGTGCCGGCAATCCGGTAGCTGCCGCCGTCCACGCCTTGTCGCAGCAGTGCCAGTGCAGCCTCGGCGCAAGCATCGGCCGAGGTCCAGGCGATGCGTTGCGTGGCGGCGATCGGCGGCGCGAACACGCCATGCGCGACGATCTCGGCGCGCGCCGAGGGCTTCAACAGGTTGTCCAGGTACAGCGTCGGCCACAGGACCGCGCCGGGCAGGCCGGCGCTGCGCGCCAGTGCTGCGAGCTCGGCATTGGTGCGCAGGCTGGGTTCCGGACACGGCGCCGGCAGCGGCGCGCTGCTCAGTTTCAGCACGAATGAGCTCAGCCGCGCCGCGCGCGCGGCGGCCAACGCATGTCTGGCCCGAGCCAGCGTCGTCTCGCCGGGGCCGGCGGGAAACTGCAGGACCGCGTGGGCGACGCCGCGGCTGGCCGCGAGCACGGCGGCAGGATCGTCCAGGTCGGCTTCGACTACCTCCGCGCCCAGCGCGCGCAGCGCCGCGGTGGCGGCGCCTTCGCGAACCAGGGCGCGGACGGCGAGTCCGTGCCGACGTGCGGCGCGGACCACGGCGGCGCCCTGCACGCCGTTGCCCAGATAGACGAGGAGGGGGCCGGAAGAGGGAATCGGGGACATGCGTTGGCTCCTGCTGGAGGGATCCGCCGCAGCAAGCCCGGTCGAAGGCGCCCACGGACAGACCCCGGGACGATGGACACGGGGACTGTCGGGGAATTGCGCGGCACGGCGCGAACAGAGCCTCTCCGCCAGCGCGGAGAAGGGCCTGGGCCTACCGAGACCAGGCCAGCCATTTTCGACGCAGCGACTCTAGGCGCGGCCAATGCGGTCGTCAATCGCCACGCGCCATGCGCTCCGCGGCTTCCGGCATGGTGGCGATACAGCGTTCCGCACCGCGACGCCGCCTTCGCAGGGCCGTCCCGCCCCGATCCGGTAAACTGCACCGGTCAGTGCCGAATTGCGCCACATGTCCCTCAAGATCAACGAGCTCTGCGTCAACTGCGACGTCTGCGAGCCGGCCTGCCCGAACCAGGCCATCGCCATGGGCGAGACGATCTACGTGATCGACCCGGCCCGCTGCACCGAATGCGTCGGCCATTTCGACGAGCCGCAGTGCGTGGTGGTGTGCCCGGTGGAATGCATCGACCCGGACCCGGCCATCCCGGAGACCCACGCGCAGTTGCTGGCCAAGCTGCAGCGCCTGCAGCGCGACCACCCCGAGTTGTACCCACAGGAGCCCCCCGCCGCATGAGAAGCCTCGTCCGCCGTGTCCTGCTGCTCGCCCTGGTCCTGACGCCGTCGGCGTGGGCCGAGGCGCCGGTCGCCGAAGCGACCGCCACCGCCCCGGCCGCGCACCCGCCCGGCGCCGCGATCGCCAGCGGCCACCGCCTGGCCACCGAGGCCGGCCTGCAGATCCTGCGCGAGGGCGGCAATGCCTTCGACGCCGCGGTGGCGGTGTCCTCGACGTTGTCGGTGGTCGAACCGATCAGCTCCGGTCTCGGCGGCGGCGGGTTCTTCCTGCTGCACGACGCCAAAACCGGCAAGGACGTGATGCTGGACGCGCGCGAGACCGCGCCGGAATCGGCGACGCCGGCCGCGTTCCTGGACGCCAAGGGCGAGCTGGACCGCGATCGCTCCATCAACGGCCCGTGGTCGGCCGGCATTCCCGGGCTGCCGGCGGCGCTGGTGGAACTGGCGACCAAGCACGGCCGGCTGCCGCTGCGGCAGTCGCTGGCGCCGGCGATCCGCATCGCCCGCGACGGCTTCCCCGTCTACGCGCGCATGGCCGAGGGTTACCAGTCGCGGCGCAAGGTGATGGAGCGCTATCCCGGCACCCGTCAGGTCTACCTGCGCAACGGCCGGCCGATCGCGGTGGGCGACGTGTTCAAGCAGCCGGAACTGGCCAACACGCTGCAACTGCTGGCCGACAAGGGCTTCGATGGCTTCTACCGCGGCGCCACCGCCAAGAAGCTGCTGGCCGGCGTGAAGCAGGCCGGTGGGCGCTGGACCGCCGAGGAACTGGCCGGCTACACGGTCAAGGAACGCACGCCGATCCGCTTCGACTACAAGGGCTGGACCATCACCACCGCGCCGCCGCCGTCCTCCGGCGGCATCGCCCTGGCCAGCATGCTGCAGATCCTGGAGGGCTACGATCTCAAGACCATGGACCCGGTGCACCGCGTGCACCTGACCGTGGAGGCGATGCGCCGCGCCTACCGCGACCGCACCTTCTTCCTGGGCGACCCGGATTTCACCCACGTGCCGCAGCGCATCCTGCTCAGCAAGGATTACGCGGTGGGCCTGCGCTCGACCATCAACCCGGACAAGGCCACGCCCAGCGACCTGCTGTCGGGCCAGCCGACCCCGCTGGAAGACGACGAGACCACGCATTTCTCGATCATCGACGGCGAAGGCAACCGCGTCGGCGCCACCCAGACGGTCAACCTGCTGTACGGCTCCGGGCTGATCCCCAAGGGCACCGGCGTGCTGCTCAACAACGAGATGGACGATTTCGCGCTGCGTCCGGGCACGCCCAACGCATTTGGCGTGATGGGCTACGCGGCCAACGCGCCCAAGCCGGGCAAGCGCCCGCTCAGCTCGATGTCGCCGACGTTCATGGAGAACGCGGACAAGGCGATCGTGCTCGGCACCCCGGGCGGCAGCCGCATCATCACCATGGTGCTGCTCGGCATCCTCGGTTACGACGACGGCCTCACCGCGCAGCAGGTCGCTGCGCTGCCGCGCTACCACCACCAGTGGCTGCCGGACGTGATCGAGGCCGAGACCGGCACCTTCGACGCGGCCACTGCCAAGGGCCTGCAGGCGATGGGGCATGTGCTGAAGCTGCCCGGCGACACTGCCGAGGACGGCCACGGCTCCAGCCACGTCTGGGGCAACCTGCAGACCGTGGAATGGGACAAGCGCCGCAACGTGCTCAGCGGCGGCAGCGACCCGCGAAACGAAGTCGGCAGTGCCGAAGTGCTGCAGACCGCGCCGGCGCCCTGACGCGCGTTTGCGAATCCCCAATCCCGACTCCCGAATCCCCGCCCATGAAGCTCTGGTCCATCCAAGGCAACGCGCAGAAACTCGACGGTGGCGCGATGTTCGGCAATGTGCCCAAGGCGATGTGGCAGCAGTGGGCCGCGCCCGACGACGGCAACCGCATCGCGCTGGCCTGCCGCGCGCTGCTGGCCAGCCCGCTGGCCGGCAAGACGGTGCTGTTCGAGACCGGGATCGGCGCGTTCTTCCCGCCGGCGCTGCGCGAGCGCTACGGCGTGCAGGAGGCGCGCCACGTGCTGCTGGATTCGCTGCAGGACGCCGGCTTCGCCCATACCGACATCGACGTGGTGGTGCTGAGCCACCTGCATTTCGATCATGCCGGCGGGCTGCTGGCCGCGTACCGCGAGGGCGCTGCGCCGGAACTGCTGTTCCCCAATGCGCAGTTCCTGGTCGGCGCGGCGCACTGGCGGCGCGCGCTGCAGCCGCATCCGCGCGACCGCGCCAGCTTCATCCCGGAACTGCCCGGCCTGCTCGAGGCCAGCGGCCGCCTGGAACTGGTCGACGGCGGCTATTCGCGCGCGCTCGGCGAGGCGGTGCGGTTCCGTTTCAGCGACGGCCACACGCCGGGACTGATGCTGGCCGAGATCGTCGGCCCCCGCCACGGCGAGGATGGTCAGGCGCACGGCGGGGTGGCGTTCTGCGCCGACCTGATCCCGGGCCGCTCCTGGGTGCACGTGCCGATCACCATGGGCTACGACCGCAACGCCGAACTGCTGATCGACGAGAAGCGCGCGTTCCTGGAAGACGCGCTGGCGCGCGACGTGCGCCTGTTCTTCACCCACGATCCGGACTGCGCGTTGGCGCAGTTGCAGCGCGATGCCAAGGGCCGTTTCGTCACTGCGCACGAACTGCCGGCGCTGCAGGCCCGCGCACTGGCCGCCTGAGCCCGGCGTTGCGGCTTACCAGCGCAGGGCGGCGTGCGCCGGCACTGCGGCCGCGGCGCCGTCCAGCGCCACCGAAAACCCGATCGTGGTGATGCCGTCGCGGTGCTGCGCGAACACGCGTCCGCCGTGCATGGTCGCCACCGCCTTGACGATGGCCAATCCCAGGCCGTGGCTTTCGCGGCTGTTGGCGCGGGCGGCGTCGCCGCGGTAGAAGCGATCGAACAGGCGCTGCAGATGCTCCGGCGCCAGCGCCACGCTGGGGTTGGAGAAGGCGATCAGCGCCTCGCCGCCGCGCTGTGCGATCTCCACCACGATCGGCGCGTGACCGGCCGAGTGCTGGATGGCGTTGTGCAGCAGGTTGGACAGCGCGCGCCGCAGCAGCGACTTCTCCACCGGCGCCACCACGTCGCCGCGCACCTCCACCTGCAAGCCGGCCTCGTCCAGCAGCACCTCGAAGAACTCCACGGTCTTGCCGACTTCCTCGGCCAGCGACGCGTCCTCGCACTGGCGCGCGCGCTGGCCCTGCTCGGCGCGCGCCAGGAACAGCATGTCGGCGACGATCGCGCGCAGCCGCTCCAGTTCCTCCAGGTTCGACTGCAGCACCTGGCGCAACTGCTCGGCATCGCGATGGCGGGTCAGCGCCACCTGGGTCTGGCCGATCAGGCTGGCCAACGGCGTGCGCAGTTCGTGGGCGACGTCGGCGTTGAAGCTTTCCTGCTGCGCATAGGCCGCATCGAGCCGGTCGAAGGCCGCGTTCAACGAAGCGCCCAGGTCCTCCAGTTCGCGCGGCAGCCGCGGCAGGTCCAGGCGCCGCCGGTCGTGCGGGCCGATGCGCTGGGCGTCGGCCGACAGCCGTTGCACCGGGCGCAGGCCGAGCTTGGCGGTCCAGTACCCCAGCGCGCCGACCAGCGCGGTGCCGGCCAGCGTCACCAGCGCCAGGGCGATGTCGAAACGGCGCCGGGTCAGCGCGAACGGCGCGCTGTCCATCGCCGCGATCAGTTGCACCGGCGGGCGCACCGGCGTGGCCGGCAGCGCCTGGCCGATGGCCTGCCAGGCCTGCGGATGCGCATCGGCGATGCCCAGCGCCTGCGGATCGTCGATACGCACCAGCCCGCTATGGCCGCGCGTGGCCGCAGCCATCGCTTCGGCACCGTGCCCGTAGCGGAACGCCGGATCGGCGCTCCACAGCCAGAAGCGCAGGTCCGGCGCGCTGGAGACGCTGGCCAGGCGGGTGCGCGCATGCGCGGCCAGGTCCGGCGAGCGGCTGTTGACCAGCATGTACTGCACCGCGTCCATGTGCGAGCGCAGTTCTTCGCGCTGGTGCCGGCGCAGTTCGTGCTCCAGCACCTGATGCAGCACCACCCCGATCAGGGCGAAGCCGAGCAGCGCGGTGGCCGCGAACAGGCCGGCCAGGCGCAGCGCGATCGAGGGCCGCGCCGGCGCGCTCACCCGGCCGCGTCCTCGCGTTCTTCCAGCACGTAGCCCATGCCGCGCACGGTGTGCAGCAGCGGGGCGTCGAACGGCACGTCGATCTTGGCGCGCAGGCGCTTGATCGCCACTTCCACCACGTTGGTGTTGCTGTCGAAGTTCATGTCCCAGACCATCTCGGCGATCGCGGTCTTGGACAGGATCTCGCCCTGGTGCCGGGCCAGGGCCGCCAGCAGCGCGAACTCCTTGGCGGTCAGGTCCAGCCGCTGCCGCCCGCGCACGGCCTTGCGGCTGATCATGTCGATCTGCAGGTCGCCCACGCGCAGCAGCGTACTTTCCTGGGCGCGTCCGCGCCGCGCCAGCACCTGCAGCCGCGCCAGCAGTTCGATGAAAGAGAACGGCTTGATCAAATAGTCGTCGGCGCCCTCGCGCAGGCCCTTGACCCGGTCCTCCACGCTGTCGCGCGCGGTCAGCATGATCACCGGCGTGGTCTTGACCGAACGCAGCGAGCGCAGGATGGCGAAGCCGTCCAGGCCCGGCAGCATCGCGTCGAGCACGATCACGTCGAAGTCGTAGTGCAGGGCCAGGTGCTGGCCGTCGATGCCGTCGTAGGCCACGTCGACCGTGCAGCCCTGTTCGCTCAGCCCCTGCTGCAGGTAGTCGGCGGTCTTGCGCTCGTCCTCGACGATCAGCACCTTCACGGCTGCAGCGCCTCCGGCGCGGCGATGCGGGCGCGCCGCGCCTGGCGCCGCTGCAGGTACCAGCCGTGCAGGCGGTCCAGGTACAGGTACACGATCGGCGTGCTGAACAGGGTCAGCAGTTGCGACAGCAGCAGCCCGCCGACCATCGCATAGCCCAGTGGCCGCCGCAGTTCCGAACCGGCGCCGTGGCTGAGCATCAGCGGCAGGCCACCGAGCAGGGCGCACAGGGTGGTCATCATGATCGGCCGGAAGCGCATCAGGCAGGCCTCGAAGATCGCATCGCGCGAGGACAGCCCGCGCTGGCGTTCGGCATGCAGGGCGAAGTCCACCATCATGATCCCGTTCTTCTTGACGATGCCGATCAGCAGGATGATGCCGATCATCGCGATCACGCTCAAGTCGTAGCCGCCGGCCATCAGGATCAGCAGCGCGCCGACGCCGGCCGAGGGCAGGGTGGAGAGGATGGTCAGCGGGTGGATGTAGCTCTCGTAGAGCAGGCCGAGCACGATGTAGACCGCGACCAGCGCCGCCAGGATCAGGTACGGCTGGGTGCGCAGCGAGGCGCTGAACGCCTGCGCCGTGCCCTGGAAGCTGCCGCTGAGCGTGGCCGGCACCCGCAGTTGCGCCTGCGTCTTTTGGATCGCGTCCACCGCATCGCCCAGCGCCGCGCCCGGCACCAGGTTGAACGAAATGGTCACCGCCGGGAACTGGCCCTGGTGGCTCACGGACAGGTAGCCGGTCTTGCTGGTATCGAGCGTGGCGAAGGTGGACAGCGGCACCTGCTTGCCGGTCAGCGGCGAGGTCAGGTACAGCCGCTGGAACAGCGACGGATCGCCCTGCAGCGCTGGCGTCACCTCCAGCACCACGTGGTAGCTGTTGAGCTGGGTGAAGTACTGCGCGACCTGGCGCTGGCCGATGGCGTCGTTGATCGTCGCGTCGATCTGCTGCGGGGTGATGCCGAAGCTGGCCGCGCGCTGGCGGTCGATGGTCAGGCTGGCGATCGGCGCGGCGTTCTGCTGGTCGGAGGCGACGTCGGTCAGTTGCGGCAGCGCCCGGAATGCCTTCAGCAGCTTCGGCGCCCAGGTGTTGAGCTCGTCCAGGTTGGCGTCGGTGAGGGTGTACTGGTACTGGGTGCGGGCCAGGCGGCCACCGACGTTGATGTCCTGTCCGGCCTGCATGAACAGGGTCACGCCCTGCACATGCGCCAGGCGCTTGCGCAGCCGCGCGATCACCTGGTCGGCGCTGGCGGTGCGGCCCGCGTCCTTGGGCTTGAGCGCGATCGAGAAGGTGCCGGAGTTGAAGGTGCTGGCGCCGGTCTGCATGCCGAAGGACAGCACGTCCGGATCGCGGCGGATGATGTCGGCCAGTTGCAGCATGCGCGTGCGCATCGCCGCCGAGGACGAATCCTGCGCCGAATCGGCGGTGCCGGAGATGAAGCCGGTGTCCTGCTGCGGGAAGAAGCCCTTGGGCATCACCACGAACAGCGCCACGCTGGTGGCCACGGTCAGCAGGAAGCTGGCCAGGGTCAGCCGCGGATACCGCAGCACCGTCTCCAGGCCGCGCCGGTAGGCCGCCAGCATCGCATCGAAGCCGCGCTCGAACGCGCGCGCCAGGCGTCCCTGCGCCTGCTCGGCGTGCGGCTTGAGCAGGCGCGCGCACAGCATCGGGGTCAGGGTCAGCGACACCAGCAGCGACACCAGGATGGTCAGGCTCACCGTCACCGCGAACTCGCGGAACAGTCGTCCGACGATGCCGCCCATCAGCAGCAGCGGGATGAACACCGCCACCAGCGATACCGAGATCGAGACCAGGGTGAAGCCGATCTCGGCCGCACCCTGCAGCGCCGCCTGCAATGGCGCCATGCCGTCCTCGATGTGCCGGTAGATGTTCTCCAGCATCACGATGGCATCGTCCACCACGAAGCCGACCGCGATGGTCAGGCCCATCAGCGACAGGTTGTCCAGGCTGTAGCCGAGCGCGTACATCAGCGCGGCGGTGCCGAGGATCGCCAGCGGCACGGTCAGGCTCGGGATCAACGTGACCACCGCGCTGCGCAGGAACACGAAGATCACCGCCACCACCAGCACGATGGACAGCAGCAGGGTGAACTCCACGTCCTTGACCGAGGCGCGGATGTTCTGCGTGCGGTCGGCGAGGATCTTGACGCTGACGCTGGGCGGGATCGAGGCCATCAGCCTGGGCAGCGCGGCCTTGACCTGTTCCACCGTGTCGATGACGTTGGCGCCGGGCTGCTTGGTGATGGCGATCATGATCGCGCGGCCATTGACGATGCCGCTGTCGGCGGGCGCGGCGGCGCCGGCGTAGCCCCAGGCGGCGATCTTGGCGTTCTCCGGCCCGTCCACCGCGGTGCCGACGTCGCGCACGCGGATCGGCGCGCCGTTGCGCCAGGCCAGCACCGCGTCGTTCCAGGCCTGGCTCTGCAGCACCTGGTCGTTGGTGGAGACGGTGAAGGCCTGGCGCGCACCGTCGATCGAGCCGGTGGCCGCGTTCACCGTGGTGGTGGCGATCACCGAACGGATGTCCTCCAGGCTCAGGCCCAGCGCCGCCAGCTTGGCCGGATCCACCTGCACGCGCACCGCCGGTTTCTGTGCGCCGTACAGGTTCACGAGGCCGACCCCGGAGATGCGCGAGATCTGCTGCGCCAGCACGTTGTCGGCGTAGTCGTTGACCTGGGTCAGCGGCAGCACACGCGATTGCACCGCCAGGATCAGCGCCGGCGATTCGGCCGGATTGATCTTGCGGAAGCTCGGCGCGCTCGGCAGCGCGCTCGGCAATTGCCCGGATGCGGCGTTGATCGCGGTCTGCACGTCGAGCGCGGCGGCGTCGATGTTGCGGTCCAGGTCGAACTGCAGCGTCACCTGGGTCGAGCCGAGCGCGCTGGTCGAGGTCATCTGGCTCAGGCCCGGGATCAGCGACAGCTGCCGCTCCAGCGGCTGCGCCACGTTCGAGGCCATCGTCTGCGGGCTGGCACCGGGCAGGCTGGCCGAGACCTGGATGGTGGGGAAGTCGACCTGCGGCAGCGGCGCCACCGGCAGCAGCGGCCAGGCCACCAGGCCCAGCAACAGCAGCGCCATGGCCAGCAGCGAGGTGCCGATCGGGCGTTTGATGAAAGCGGCCGAGACGCTCACGCGTGCGCTCCCGCGCTGGCCGGCGTGGCGTGTCTGGCCGGCTTGGCGTCCACCACCTTCGCCCCGGGATGCAGGCGGTATTGCCCATCCACCACCACCCGCTGGCCGGCCTGCAGGCCCTGGCCGATCACCGTCTCGCCCTCGGCCTCGTCCAGCACCTGCACCGGCTGGTCGCGCACGCTGCCGTCGCTGCCGATCACGTACACGAACTCACCGTCCTGGCTGCGCTGCACGGCCGCGCTCGGCACCACCAGCGCACCGCTGCGCATGCCCAGCGTGATGCGCGCATCCACGCTCTGCCCGGGCCACAGCGTGTGCGCGGCATTGGCGAAGTGCGCCTTCATCGCGATCGTGCCGGTGCTGGTGTCGATCTGGTTGTTGAGCAGGGCCAGCGTGCCGTGCGCCAGCACCTGTCCGCTGCCGTGCTCGACCGCGTCCACGCCCACGCTGGACGGTGCGGCCTGCAGTGCGCGGTTGATCTGCTGGAAGGCGCTTTCGGGCAGGGTGAACTGCACGGCGATCGGGTCGATCTGGTTCAGTACCACCAGGCCGCCGGCATCGCTGGCGTGGACGATGTTGCCCGGATCGACCAGCCTTGCACCGGCGCGGCCGTCGATCGGCGCGCGGATGGTGGTGAAGTCCAGTTGCACCCGTGCGTTGTCGATCGCCGCCGCATCGCTCTGCAGGGTGGCGCGCAGTTGCGTCACCAGCGCCTTCTGGGTGTCCAGGGTCTGGCGGGTGGTGGCGTTGTCCTGCAGCAGTTGCTGGTAGCGCTGCAGGTCGGCCTGCGCATTGCCCAACTGCGCCTTGTCCTTGGCCAGTTGCGCGGTGGCCGCGGCCAGTTGCGCCTGGTAGGTGCGCGGATCCAGCCGCGCCAGCACCTGCCCGGCCTTGACGTCCTGGCCTTCGCTGAAGCCCACCGCGATCAGTTGCCCGTCGATGCGCGAGTGCACGGTCACCGAGGCGATCGGCAGCACCGTGCCGATCCCGGTCTGGCGGATCGGCACGTCCTTGCGCAGCACCGGCGCGCTGGTCACCGGCACCGGCGGCGTCGCCTTGGTCGGTGCGTGGCGCGGGCGCAACCACACCGCCAGCAGCAGTGCGGCCAGCACTGCGGCGGCAACGAATGGCCAGCGCCGTCGCGGCATGGCATGGCGCGGTGGCGGATCGGCGGGGCGGGTGGGCGCGGCGGTGGACATGGGCTACTCCGGGACGACAGGAGCCGGCGTGGCGCCCGGCGAGGCGCCGCGCACGGCGGGGAGACGGGCGCTGTCCCAATCGCCGCCCAGCGCGACCAGCAGCGCGACCTGGGCGCCGAACTGGCGCGCTTGCACCTGCAGCAACGTGCGTTGTGCGTCCAGCGCGTTGGCCTGGGCGGTGATCACCGCGCTGTACAGCGCGGTGCCGGCGCGGTACTGGTCCATCAGCACGCGCTCGGCCTGCTGCGCGGCGTCGGCGGCGCGCTGCTGTTGCTGCTCCTCGCGCGCCAGTTCGCGCGTGGCGGCGAGCTGGTCCTCCACGCCCTGGAACGCGCTCAACACGGTTTGCCGATAGCTGGCCGCGGCCGCATCGAAGCTGGCTTGCGCCTGCGCGCGTTGCGCGTGGCGGGCGCCGCCGTCGAACAGCGTGCCGGCCAGCGCCGCGCCCACCGCCCAGACCCGGTTCGGCACGCTCAGCAGCGAGGCCAGCCCGGCGCCGTCGTAGCCGCCGCTGGCGCTCAGCGACAGGGTCGGGAACCAGGCCGCCACGGCCATGCCGATGCCGGCATTGGCTGCGGCCATGCGCCGCTCGGCGCCGGCGATGTCCGGGCGCCGCTGCAGCAGTACCGAGGGCAGCGCTTGCGGGGTCGGCGGCAGCGCCGGCAACGGTGCGTCGCTCGCCGCCAGCGAGAATTCGGCTGGGGTGTGGCCGAGCAGTACGGCCAGCGCGTGGTCCAGTTGCCGGCGCGACAGCGCCAGGTCGGTCGATGCGGCTTCGGTGCTGTGCAGGGTGGCCTCGGCCGCGGCGACATCGGCGGCGCTGGCAACGCCGGCGCGCACCCGCGCCTGGGTCAGCCGCAGCGCGTCGCGGTAGCCGGCCAGGGTGCGCTGGTACAGCGCCAGGGTCTGGTCGTCGAAGCGCAACTGCAGGTAATCGGCGACCACCGCGGCCTGCAGCGACAGCCGCGCCTGCGCCAGGTCGGCGGCGCTGGCCTGGGCGTTGTCGCCGGCCTGTTCCACGCTGCGCCGGACCTTGCCCCAGAAGTCCGGCTCCCAACTGGCGCTCAGCCCCAGCGTATCGGCGTCGCGCAGGCCAGGCTTGGGGGTGACGCTGCGCTCGCGCGTGGTCGCGGCCTGCACGCCCAGCGTGGGCGCCTCGGCGGCACGCGCGCTGCCGACCAGCGCCTGCGCCTGCCGATAGCGCGCCTCGGCTTGGCGCAGGGTCTGGTTGGCGCGGTCGGCCTGTTCGACCAGGGCATCCAGTTGCGGATCGCCATAGCGGGTCCACCACGCCACCGCCGGGTCGGCGGCGGCCGGCGCGGCGGGCGTCCAGCGGCCGTCGGCCTCTTCGAACGGCTGCTGCGTGCCGGCCGGCGGCGCTGGGCGCACGTAGTCCGGGCCGGCCATGCAGCCGCCGAGCAGCAGCACACTCAGCAGCGGCACGAGCGGCGCCAGGCGACGGGAAACGGGCGGTCGGGGCAGGGCGGTCACGGGGCGGCGCCGGCAGTGGGGACAGGCCGTCACCGTAGGCGCCGCATGGCGACCCCACGCTGACGCCTCGCTGACGACGCTGTCAGCAAGGCCGCCTGCGGCCGTTCCGCGCCGTGTTGCAGGCCACGCCCGACATGCCTGTGATTTGGCGCTTGCAGCCGTCATCCTGGCCGGCCAGTATCGGCGCATGAAACTGCCCCACGCCCTGTCCTGCCTGTTCCTCGCCTGCCTGTTGCTGGGCGGCTGCACCTCGCACGCCGACACCGCCATGCCCTCGCCGATCCGCCTGAACCAGGTCGGTTTCCTGCCTGCCGCAAGCAAGCTGGCGGTGGTGCCGGATGGCCACGGCGACGCATTCTCGATCGCGCGCGCCGACAGCGACGAGGTGGTGCTGCGCGGCACCCTCGGCACCGCCGCGGCGTGGCCGCCGGCGCAGCAGACCGTGCGCATCGCCGATTTCTCCGCGCTGCGCACACCGGGCCGCTACCGCCTGCTGGTCGACGGCCTGCCGCCGTCGGACAGCTTCGCCATCGGCGAAGACGCCTACAACGCCCTGTCGCGCGCCGCGCTCAAGGCCTACTACTACAACCGCGCCAGCACCGCGCTGGACGGCACCTACGCCGGCCGCCACGCGCGCGCCGCCGGCCACCCGGACGACCATATCTTGGTGCATGCCTCGGCGGCCTCGCCGGAGCGCCCGGCCGGCACCGTGATCGCCGCGCCCAAGGGCTGGTACGACGCCGGCGACTACAACAAGTACGTGGTCAGCTCCGGCATCACCGTCTACACGCTGCTGGCCGCCTACGAGCAGTTTCCCACCTACTTCAGCACGCACCCCGAAGGCATTCCCAACAGTGGCGGCGACGTGCCGGACATCCTGCGCGAGGTCGACTGGAACCTGCAGTGGCTGCTGGCGATGCAGGATCCGCACGACGGCGGCGTGTACCACAAGCTCACCAACCTGGACTTCGCCGGCATGCAGATGCCGGACCAGGCGCGTGCGCCACGCTACGTGGTGCAGAAGAGCACCGCGGCCACGCTCGACTTCGCCGCGGTGATGGCCCAGGCCAGCCGCATCTACGCGCCGTACGACGCGCAGTTCGGCGGCATCTCCAAGCGCATGCTGGAGGCGTCGCGGCGCGCGTGGGCCTGGGCGCAGGCGCATCCGGACGTGGCCTACCGGCAGCCGGACGACGTGCACACCGGCGCCTACGGCGACACCGAGTTCGACGACGAGTTCGCCTGGGCCGCCACCGAGCTGTACCTGGCCACCGCCGACGACGCGTTCTATGAGGCGGCGATGGCACGCAAGGTGCCGGCCAGCGTGCCCGACTGGCGTCAGGTCGGCGGGCTGGCGTGGATGTCGCTGGCGCAGCACCGTGCGCGGTTGACCCCGCGCGCCGACCAGGCGCGTATCGCCGACGAGATCGAGGGCCTGGCCGATCACCTGGTGCAGGTGTGGCAGGGCTCGGCCTGGCGCGTGACCATGCGCGACGCCGACTTCCACTGGGGCAGCAACGCCACCGCGCTGAACCAGGCGATGATGCTGCTGCAGGCCTACCAGTTGCAGCACAAGCCCGAATACCTGCAGGCCGCGCAGTCGCAGCTGGACTACGTGCTCGGCCGCAATCCGCTGGGCCTGTCCTTCGTCACCGGCATCGGCGCGCGCTCGCCGATGCACATCCACCATCGCATCTCCATCGCCGACGGCGTGGCCACGCCGGTGCCGGGATGGCTGGTGGGCGGTCCGCAGCCGGGGCAGCAGGACGCCGACGCGTGCAAGCACGCCTACACGTCGTCGCTGCCGGCGTTGTCGTACCTGGACAAGGAATGCAGCTACGCCACCAATGAAGTGGCGATCAACTGGAATGCGCCGCTGGTGTACGTCAGCGCCGCGCTGCAGGTGCTGCAGCGCTGATCCGCGGCCGCGGCGCGATGGCGCCGCTCAGGGCGAGTCACCGATTCCCGAGCATGCTCGGGGATTGATGACGCGCCCTAGCCCAGGCGCGTGCCGAAGATGCGGTCGCCGGCGTCGCCCAGGCCCGGCAGGATGTAGCCCTTGTCGTTGAGCCGTTCGTCGATGGCGGCGGTGTACACCTCCACGTCCGGATGCGCCGCTTCCAGCGCCTGCAGGCCTTCCGGCGCGGCGACCAGGAAGATGCCCTTGATCCGCCGTGCGCCGGCGCGCTTGAGCATGTCCACGGTGGCGATGAGCGTGCCGCCGGTGGCCAGCATCGGATCCAGGATCAACGCGTCGCGTTCTTCCAGGCGGCCGGTCAGGCGTTCGAAGTAGGGCACCGGTTGCAGCGTTTCCTCGTCGCGTTGCAGGCCGACCACGCTGACCCGCGCCGCGGGAATCAGCGCCAGTACGCCCGGCAGCATGCCCAGCCCCGCGCGCAGGATCGGCACCAGGGTGATCTTGGCGCCGGCGATGCGCTGCACCTGGGTCGGGCCGGCCCAGCCGTCCATGGTGTGGGTCTCGGTCTCCAGGTCGGCGGTGGCCTCGTAGCCGAGCAGGGTGCCCAGCTCGGTGACCAGTTCGCGGAAGCCCTTGGTGCTCAGCGCCGCGTCGCGCAACAGGCCGATCTTGTGCTGTACCAGCGGGTGGCGGACTTCGACGATCTTCATGGGCGCGCTCGCAAGGGGGAGGCGCACAGTGTGCCGCAGCCGGCTCCGGCGCCGCCAGGTGCCGGCGCCGGCCCATGTCGCGCGAATGGCCTGCGGCGCGCCGATCGTGCGCGCCGCAGGCCATGCCGAGACGACACTCAGGCCGCGGGTTCGAGCACCTCGGCCTGCGCTCGGGCGCGCTGCACGGTCACGGTGCGCGCCATGCCCGGCGACGCGTTGCCGCCCGCCTCGATCTTGAACAGCGCCACCGCCTGGGTCAGCTGGCCTGCCTGCTCTTCCATCGCGCGCGCGGCGGCCGTGGCTTCCTCCACCAGTGCTGCGTTCTGCTGGGTGGCCTCGTCCATCTGGGTGATGGTCTGGTTGACCTGCTCGATGCCGGCCGACTGTTCCTGCGAAGCGGCGGAAATCTCGCCCATGATGTCGGTGACGCGCTGCACCGAACCGACGATCTCCTGCATGGTCTTGCCGGCCTGGTCGACCAGGGCAGATCCCTCAGCAACACGGTCGACCGACTCGTCGATCAGCGTCTTGATCTCCTTGGCGGCGTTGGCCGAGCGCTGCGCCAGGGTCCGCACTTCGGTGGCGACCACCGCAAAACCGCGACCCTGGTCGCCGGCGCGCGCCGCTTCCACCGCGGCGTTGAGCGCCAGGATGTTGGTCTGGAAGGCGATCCCGTCGATCACCGAGATGATGTCGGCGATTTTCTTCGACGAGGCCTCGATGCCGCTCATGGTCTCGACCACCTGGCCCACCACCATGCCGCCCTGCGAGGCCACCGAGGCGGCACCGACCGCCAACTGGTTGGCCTGGCGGGCGTGTTCGGCGTTCTGGCGCACGGTGGAGGTCAGTTCTTCCATCGACGCGGCGGTTTCCTCCAGGCTGGCGGCCTGCTGCTCGGTGCGGCGCGACAGGTCATCGTTGCCGCTGGCGATCTCCCCGGCGGCGGCGCTGATGCTGCTGGCGGCGGTCTGGATGCGCGCGACGATGCCGGTCAACTGGTCGGTGGTGGCGTTGGCGTCCTCGCGCATCCGTGCGAACACGCCGTGGAAGTCGCCCTGCATGCGGGTGGTGAGGTCGCCGGCGGCGATGGACTGCAGCAACGCCGACAGCTTGCCCAGGTTGACGTCGCTGACCTCCATCATCGCATTGAGGTCCTGCACCATCAGGCGGAAGTCGTGCTGGAAGCGCGCGGCATCGCCGCGCGTGCTGAAGTCGCCGGCCGCGGCCGACGCGGCCAGGCGCTTGATCTCGGTGTTGATCGCCAGCAGGCTCGCCTTGGCCGCATCCATCGATTCGTGCAGCACCGCGCGGCTGCCGGGCAGGCGGCGCGCGTCGCGACGCAGGTCGCCATTGGCGTATTCGTTGAGGATCTCCACCGCCTCGACGATGGCATCCAGGTGCTCGAACATCATGGTGTTGATGCCCTTGCTCAGCTCGCCGTACACACCCGGGAAGTCCTGCGGCATGCGGTGGCTGATGTCCTTGTCGGCATGCAGCTCGATCATCAACGCGGTTTCGCGGGAGAAGCGCTGCAACTGGGTCTGCATGCGGCCCATCGCGACCAGCAGGCGGCCGGGTTCGTCACGCGCGTCGGTGACCACGTCGTTGTCGAGGCGGCCCTCGGCAATGGCTTCGGCGGCACGGGTGGCGCGGGCCAGCGGCACGGTGAGGCTGCGGGTGATCGTCCAGGCCAGCAGGCTGCTGACCAGCACCACTGCCAAGCCGCCAGCGATCAGCAGGAAGCGGCCGCGCGCCATCACCGCAGTCGCATCGGCGTAGGCCTGTTCGCCGTTGTTGCGTTGCCAGCTGGCGTAGGCGCTGATCGCCTCGCGCCAGCGCTGAGTCGCCGGCGCGGCCTGCTGCAGCAGCACCTTCATCGCGTCGTCGGACTTGTAGGTCAGGCCCAGTTCCAGCACTTGCTGGTTGACCTCGCTCGCCTGCGCGTAGGTCCGGTTCATCTGCTCGCGCAAGGCGCGATCGCGCGCGCTGGTGGCGGGCATGGCGAACAGCTTGGTGCAGTATTCGCGATAACGGCGCAGTTCCGTCACCATGATCTTGGCGAAGGCGATGTTTTCCTCCTGTGTGGTCGGCAGCACGATGTTGCGCAACTGGATGCCGATGTCCGAGCTGGCATCGAGCATTTCGTTGGTATAGACGATGCTGGACACGGTGCGGTGGGCGACGGTGTCCAACTGGCTGCGCGCCTGCGACAGGGTGACCAGGCCGCCGACCACCAGCCCGCAGGACAGCAGGATGAGCAGGCCGAAGGCGAAGGAGAGGCGCCGGGAAACGTTATAGCGATGCAGAAGAGCGGTCATGCTCTGGTCCTAGCAAGAGGGGTGGGAGTACCAGGGATGGTCGCGGCACTTTATTGATACGAAAAGCAACGAATATTTCACGCAATCGTGACGCAATTGCATATTCGTCTACCTCGTTTCCCGTTAACGGCGAGGGTATCGGGATCTTTAATCGGATCGATCGAGATGGTCTTTTCATCCCAGTTGTGGATGTCCCACGCATGCGCATGCACACAGCAGGTGCACGCGCCGTGATGCTGCGATTGGGATCAAGGCCGTGTCCACGCGCGTTCAAGGCGCAGCAGCATGCTGCGTCACGCTATTGCCAGAGGCGCGGCAAAGTGCGTCTTGCGGCGGAGTGGGGCGGCTTCAGCCGCGGTCGTCGCGGGTCCACAGCCCGCCGTGTTCGGACTTCACCGGAAACTTCGGCACCGGACCGTAGGCCGGCGCGCACAGGGCGCGGCCGTCGCGCACGTCGAAGCGGGCGCCATGCAGCACGCACTCGATGCTGCCGGCAGCAGGGTCGAAGGTACCGGGGGACAGCTCGTAGTCCTCGTGGCTGCAGCGGTCTTCCAGTGCGTAGAACTGGCCGTCGAAGTTGAACACCACGATCGGCGTATCGGTCACCTCGTCCCACACCGTCTTCATTTCGCCCGGCAGCAGTTCGCCGTCGGCGCAGACGAAGGTCCAGGTCTCGCTCATGCGGCACCGCCCAGCGGCTTTTCCAGCACCTCGAAACGCAGGTCTTCGCGCTTGGGCAGGCCGAAGCGCGCATCGCCGTACGGAAACGGCTTCTTGATGCCGGTGCGGCGATAGCCGCGGCGCTCGTAGAAGGCGATGAGTTCCTCGCGCAGGTCGATGACCGACATCCGCATCAGCGGCAATCGCCATTCCTGCCAGGCGATGCGCTCGGCCTCGGCCAGCACGGTCTTGCCCAGACCGCCGCCCTGCGCCTGCGGCTGCACCGAGAACATGCCGAAATAGCCGGCACCGTCCTCGTCTGCGACGTGCGCGCAGGCGATCAGCACGCCGTCGCGCTCGGCCAGCAACACCAGGCTGCGCGGGCGCAGGATGTCGGCGCGCAGCACCTCGCGGTCGATGCGGTTGCCGTCGAGCAGGTCGGCTTCGGTGGTCCAGCCGACGCGGCTGCTGTCGCCACGATAGGCCGAGGTGACCAGCGCGGCGATGGCGTCGAGATCGTCGACGGTGGCGGTGCGGAAGGTGAGCGTGTGCATGGGGGCGATTCTAGGGCGTGCCGCCGGGAATGGGGAATGGTGAATCGGGAATCGAAATGCGCGCTCTCAGGGAGGCGAGGACACCTCCCGCCCGCTAGGCAAAGTCCATACGTGGAGCGCTTTGCCGATTCCCGATTCCCTACTCCCGATTCCCGGCTTCAATCACCCCAGCAGCGCCCGCACCTTCCGCAGCGCCGCCACGAAACGCTCGATCTCGGCATGCGTGTTGTAGAACGCCAGCGAGGCGCGGCAGGTGGCGGCGACGCCGTAGAACTGCAGCAGCGGATGCGCGCAGTGCTGGCCGGAACGCACCGCCACGCCTTCCAGGTCGAGCAGGGTGGCCAGGTCGTGGGCGTGCGCGCCCTCGATCAGGAACGAGACCACCGCGGCCTTGCCCGGCGCGGTGCCGAACAGGCGCAGGCCGTCGATCCGCTGCAGCTCCTCGGTGAGGTGCGTGAGCAGTTCGCTCTCGCGTGCTTCCACGTGCTGCAGTCCGATCCCCTGCAGATAGTCCACCGCCGCGCCGAGGCCGACGAAGCCGGCGATGTTCGGGGTGCCGGCCTCGAACTTGTGCGGCGGGTCGTTGAACACGGTGCCGTCGAAGCTGACTTCCTTGATCATCTCGCCGCCGCCCAGGAACGGCGGCATCGCCTGCAGGTGCTCGCGCCGCGCCCACAGCGCGCCGGTACCGGTCGGGCCGCACATCTTGTGGCCGGTGATGGCGTAGAAGTCGCAGCCGATCGCGGCCACGTCCAGCGGCCGGTGCGGCGCGGCCTGCGAGCCGTCGATGACGCTGACGATGCCGCGCTTGCGCGCCTCGCGGCAGATCTCGCGCACCGGGTTGACCGTGCCCAGCACGTTGGAGACATGGGCCAGGGCCAGCAGCTTGACGTCGGCGGTCATCGCCGCGCGCAACGCGTCCAGGTCCAGCGCGCCGTCGGCGGTGATTTCGGCGACCTTGATCGTGGCGCCGGTGCGCTGCGCGACCAGTTGCCAGGGCACGATGTTGGCGTGGTGTTCCATGCGCGACACCAGGATGGTGTCGCCGGCACGCAGCCGCGGCAATGCCCACGAGTACGCCACCAGGTTCAGCGCGAAGGTGGCGCCGCTGCACAGCACCAGTTCGTCGGCGCGCACGTTGAGGAAGCGCGCCAGCCGGGTCCGTGCGCCTTCGTAGGCCTCGGTGGCCTCGCTGCCGAGCGCGTGCACGGCACGGCTGACGTTGGCGTTGTGGCGGCGATAGAACGCGTCGGTCGCCGCGATCACCTGCAGCGGCTTCTGCCCGGTGTTGGCGTTGTCGAAGTACACCAGCGGCTTGCCGTGCACTTCCCGCATCAGCAGCGGGAAGTCGCGGCGGACCGCGTCCCAGTCCGGCGCGTGCGGCGTGACGGTATGCGCGGCGGGCCCGTTCATGCCACGCCTGCGGCGCTGAGCGCCCGCTCCAGCCGTGCCAGCAGGCCTTCGCCCAGCACCGGTTCCAGCGTGCCGACCGGCTCGCGGCAGAACGCGGCGGTCAGCAGTTGCTGGGCGCGTTCCTGCGGCAGCCCGCGCGAGCGCAGGTAGAACAGCGCATTGGTATCGAGCTGGCCGACGGTGGCGCCGTGCGCCGCCTTGACCTCGTCGGCGTCGATCACCAGCACCGGCTGGGTGTCGATCTCGGCGTCGGCGGACAGCAGCAGGTTCTTGTTCGACAGCGCCGCGTCGGTGCCGTCGGCACCGTGGCGGATATGAATGCCACCATGGAAGGCCACGCGGCTGCGCCCGGTGGCGACGCCGCGCCACAGCAGTTCGCAGGCGGTGTCGCGGGCAATGTGCTCGATGCCCAGGCGGGTATCGAGCTGGCGCCGGCCGTTGCCGAGCAGCACGCCATTGGCGACCAGCCGGGCGTTGTCGCCCTCCAGGCGCACATTCAGTTCGTGCCGGACCAGCGCGCCGCCCAGTTCCAGGTCCACGCGCCGGTACTGCGCGTCGCGCGCCAGCACCGCATCGGTGCGCAGCAGTGCGGTGACGCCGGCGGCCTCGTCCTGGACGCGGGCGTGGGTCAGTTGCGCGCCGGCGGCCAGGTGCACGTGCGCCAGGCTGTTGCTCAGGTGCGCGGCATCGCCGGCATGCAGGTGATGCTCGACCACGGCCAGCGCCGCGTCCTGGCGCAGTTCGATCAGGTGGCGATGGTGCCAGGCCAGGTCGGCCTCTGCGGCCGTGGAGACGAACACCAGGTGCAGCGGCAGTTCCACGCGCACGCCGGCGTCCACCCGCAGCACGCTGCCTTCGTCGGCAAGGGCAGCGTTGAGCCGGGCGAACACTTCGTCGCTGCGCTCGAAGCGGCGGCCGAGGAAGCGCATGGCATCGTCGCCGCGTTGCAGGATCGTCGACAGGCGCTGCAGTTCCACCCCGGCCGGCAGGCCGGACAGGTCCGACAGCGCATCGCTGGCGCGGCCGTTGACGAACACCAGGCGCGGCGCCGGGATGCCGTCGAGCAGCGCGGCGTCCACCACTGGCGCGCTCTGCGGCGCCGGGGCGAAGCTGCGCCGTTCCAGCGCACGCAGCGAGGTGTATTTCCAGGTTTCGCTGCGCGCGCCGGGCAGGCCGTCGCGCAGCGCTTGCTCCAGCGGCGCACGGCGCGCGCTATCGCCGTGGAATGCGGCGGCCAGCGAGTCGAGCAGGGCGCTCATTGCACTGCCGCCTCGGGCGCCACGCGCTCCTTCAGCCAGGCATAGCCGTGCGCTTCCAGTTCCAGCGCCAGTTCGGGGCCGCCGGTCTGCACGATGCGGCCGTCGGCCAGCACATGCACCACGTCCGGCTTGATGTAGTCGAGCAGGCGCTGGTAGTGGGTGATCACCACGAACGCGCGCTCCGGCGAACGCAGCGCGTTGACGCCTTCGGCCACGGTCTTGAGCGCGTCGATGTCCAGGCCGCTGTCGGTCTCGTCGAGGATCGCCAGCTTCGGTTCCAGCACCGCCAGCTGGAAGATCTCGTTGCGCTTTTTCTCGCCGCCGGAGAAGCCCTCGTTGACACCGCGATGCAGCAGTTCGTCCTTCAGGTGCAGCACCGCCAGCTTCTGCCGCACCAGCTTGAGGAACTGCATCGAATCCAGCTCGGCCTCGCCGCGCGCCTTGCGTTGCGCATTGAGCGCGGCGCGCAGGAAGTAGGTGTTGTTCACGCCGGGGATTTCCACCGGGTACTGGAAGGCCAGGAACAGGCCGGCGGCGGCGCGCTCCTCCGGTTCCAGTTCGAGCAGGTCGGCATCGTCGAAGCGCACGCTGCCGTCGGTGACGGTGTAGCCGTCGCGGCCGGCCAGCACGTTGCCCAGGGTGGACTTGCCGGCGCCGTTGGGACCCATGATGGCGTGCACTTCGCCGGGCTTCACCTGCAGCGACAGGCCCTTGAGGATGTCCTTGCCGGCGACGGAGGCGTGGAGGTTTTCTATGGTGAGCATGGGGTAGTCCATCAGAATTCTTGATTAGCCCCTCTCCCGCCGGGAGAGGGGTTGGGGTGAGGGTGCGGTGCGAAGCATCTAGCGGGTTTGGGTGCGCGAGGCTTCGCACGTACCCTCATCCGGCGCTTCGCGCCACCTTCTCCCGACGGGAGAAGGGAAGGGCGCTAGCCCACCGAGCCTTCCAGCGACACTTCCAGCAGCTTCTTGGCTTCCACTGCGAACTCCATCGGCAGTTCGCGGAACACCTGCTTGCAGAAGCCGTCGACGATCATCGACACCGCGTTCTCCTGGTCGATGCCGCGGGCGCGGCAATAGAACAGCTGGTCGTCGCTGATCTTGGAGGTGGTGGCCTCGTGCTCGACGGTCGCGGTCGGATGCTTGACCTCGATGTACGGGAAGGTGTGCGCGCCGCACTGCTTGCCGATCAGCAGCGAGTCGCACTGGGTGTAGTTGCGCGCGCCCTCGGCGCTGCGCTCCACCTTGACCAGACCGCGGTAGGTGTTCTGCCCGCGGCCGGCGCTGATGCCCTTGCTGACGATCTTGCTCTTGGTGCGCTTGCCGACGTGGATCATCTTGGTGCCGGTGTCGGCCTGCTGGCGGTGATGGGTCAGCGCCACAGAGTGGAACTCGCCCACCGAGTCGTCGCCCAGCAGCACGCACGAGGGGTACTTCCAGGTGATCGCCGAACCGGTCTCGACCTGGGTCCAGGTGATCTTGCTGCGCGCGCCGCGGCACTCGCCGCGCTTGGTCACGAAGTTGTAGATGCCGCCGCGGCCTTCCTCGTCGCCCGGGTACCAGTTCTGCACGGTGGAGTACTTGATCTCCGCGTCTTCCAGCACCACCAGCTCGACCACCGCCGCGTGCAACTGGTTCTCGTCGCGCATCGGCGCGGTGCAGCCTTCCAGGTAGGACACGTAGGCCTTGTCCTCGCACACGATCAGGGTGCGCTCGAACTGGCCGGTGTGGCCGGCGTTGATGCGGAAATAGGTGCTCAGTTCCATCGGGCAGCGCACGCCCTTGGGGATGAATACGAAGCTGCCGTCGGAGAACACCGCCGAGTTGAGCGCGGCGAAGAAGTTGTCGCCGACCGGCACCACACTGCCCAGGTACTGCCTGACCAGCTCCGGGTGTTCCTTGATCGCCTCGGACATCGAACAGAAGATCACGCCCTTCTCGGCCAGTTCCTTGCGGAAGGTGGTGCCGACCGAGACCGAATCGAACACCGCGTCCACCGCCACGCCGGCCAGCTTGGCGCGCTCGTGCAGCGGCACGCCGAGCTTGTCGTAGGTGTCCAGCAGCTCCTTCGGCACCTCGTCCAGCGAGGCGTACTTCGGGCCCTTGGGCGCGGAGTAGTAACTCAGCGCCTGGAAGTCGATCGGCGCGATGTCCAGCTTGGCCCAGTGCGGCATCGGCATCTTCAGCCAGTGCCGGTAGGCGGCCAGGCGCCATTCGGTCATCCATTCCGGCTCGTCCTTCTTCACGGACAGGGCGCGCACGACGTCCTCGTTCAGGCCGGGCAGGAACGAATCGGATTCGATGTCGGTGATGAAGCCGGCGTCGTAGCGACGTCCCAGCCGTTCCAGGATTTCAGCGTTTTCGGTGGCCATGGGGCTGCCTACAGGTCAGGTGGTCGCGAACCGCACGGCGATGGGACGCCGTTTCGGATCGCCGGAGGGGGGGAGGGGGTGGAGCATCTGCGCCAGGGTCACGCCGCGCAGCGCGTCGGCGACCACGTCGTTGATCAGCCGCCAGTTGGAGCGCACGCCACAGGTCTGGGCGATGCTGCACTGGCTGCCGTGGTGGCTGCATTCGGTGATCGCCAGCGGACCTTCCATCGCCTCGACGATCTGGATCAGGGTGATGGCGTCGGCCGGGCGTGCCAGCCGGTAGCCGCCGCGCACGCCGCGCAGGCCCTCGACCAGGCCGGCCTGGGCCAGCGGCTTGAGCAGCTTGCTGACCGTGGGCGGCTCCAGACCGGCCTGTTCGGCCAGTTCGGTCGCGCTCAGCACTTCGTTCGGACGCGCGGCGAGCACGGTCAGCACGACGGTGGCGTAATCGGTGAGCTTGGTGACGCGGAGCATGGCGACACGGTGGTTTTTCAATGCGGACCGAAATTGTACTCTTTTGCGCCGCAGCGTCCAACCGGGCCATTCATCTCTTATTTCGATCGGTACGATCGGGCCGGAGCGGGGACGCGGTCGGCGGGCCGGCACGCGCGGACTTGGGATCGCGCGCGATGTGCGCCAGAATCTGTCCTTTCCTGTCCGGATCGCCGCATGCCCCGCAAGATCGCCGCCCGCAAGTCCCGCATCCATGGCAACGGCGTGTTCGCCGTGCTGCCGCTCAAGAAAGGCGAGCGGGTCATCGAGTACAAGGGCCGCCGCCGCAGCCACGCCGAGGTCGACCGCGACGAGGCCGGCGACGTCGAGACCGGGCACACCTTCCTGTTCACCCTCAGCGACGACTACGTGATCGACGCCAACTACGAGGGCAACGACGCGCGCTGGATCAACCACAGCTGTGCGCCGAACTGCGAGGCGGTGATCGTCGAGGCCGAGGGCGATGACCGCCGCAAGGACAAGGTGGTGATCGAGGCGCTGCGCGACATCAAGCCCGGCGAGGAGCTCACCTACAACTACGGCATCACCCTGGCCGAGCGGCACACGCCGCGGCTGAAGAAGATCTGGGAATGCCGCTGCGGCGCCAAGAACTGCACCGGCACCATGCTTCAGCCCAAGCGCTGAGGTCGCGTCCAGCCGTGCACGCCGCGCCGACGCGCGGTTCACGGCATTGCCACCGGCGCGTTTCTACGGTGGGACTCCCCCTACTCGAGGAGTGTCCCATGAGCGCGATTCCTTCCCTTGCCGGCAAGCAGGTGGCTGTCCTGGCCACCGATGGTTTCGAACAGTCGGAACTGCAGGAACCCAAGCGTCTGCTCGAATCCTGGGGTGCCCAGGTCGACGTGATCGCGCCGGGCGACGCGAGCAGCATCCGCGGCTGGAACAAGAAGGACTGGGGCGACAGCGTGCCGGTGGACAAGCGTCTGCAGCAGGCCCAGGCCGGCGACTACGACGCGCTGGTGCTGCCGGGCGGCGTCATCAACCCGGACAACTTGCGCACCGAGCCGACGGCGATCGCCTTCATCCAGTCCTTCGCCAGCGCCGGCAAGCCGGTGGCGGCGATCTGCCATGGCCCGTGGCTGCTGGCCGAGAGCGGGCTGGTGCGCGACCGCCAGGTGACCTCGTGGCCGTCGCTGAAGACCGACCTGTCCAATGCCGGTGGACGCTGGGAGGACCAGGAGGTGGTGGTGGACGGCAACCTGATCACCAGCCGCAAGCCGGACGACATCCCGGCCTTCGCGCAGGCGGTGGCCAAGGCGCTGGGCTGAGTCACCGGCGGCGACGCGACGGCGCCGCGTTGCGGCGAACACGAACGATAAACAGCAGAACGGCGGCCTAGGCCGCCGTTTCTGCATCCGCGTTCTGGGCAGACCGAGGCCGTGCAGGAGCGTGCGTCTACTGCCCCGGAAGCATGCCCGCCGGCACCAGCTTGCCGATGTCCTGGTTGAAGCGCACCACCAGCGAACCGTTTTCCACGCCGGCCGACTGGATCTGCACGTCGCCCAGCATCGCGGTCAGGCGCGGGTCGAGCTTGTAGATCGGCTCCTTGCGCGCGTAGTCCTCCAGCCAGGCATTGAGCAACTCGCGCGTATTGGCGTCGAGCTTGCCGCCGTTGGCGGCCGGGCGGAAGTCGTCGATGGTGGGGGATTGCAGGTGGAAGCTCTGGCTTTGCTGGTCGTAGCGCAGCGCGCTGGTCAGCAGGACCTGGCCCAGTGGCGTCGGCGCACCGCCGCCGGTGGCCATGCTCAGGTCGAACTGCATCTTCAGGCGATCGCCCGGCGGCAGGCTCAGCTTCGGATCGCGGACGGTCATCTTGATCAGCCCGCCCAGCGCCTTGTGCGTCTGCGGGAAGCTGCCGTCCAGGTAGTGCTGCACGTCGGCGGCACCGACGCTGACCTGGTGGCCCTGGATGGTCGGTTCGGCCTGGGCTTGGGTGGCGGCGGCGAGCGCCAGCAGCGCGGCCGCGCGCAGGGTGAACTTGCGGAAGATCATCGGGAAGCCCTGGGCGAACGAGAGGAATTCACCATAACCGTGGCCGGTGAATGCGCGATTAGCGGAAACGGCGCCGCGCCGTGTCGCCGCTCAGGCGGCCGGCAGCGCCAGCCGTGCCAGCAGCGCGTCCAGCGCCGGCTGCAGCGGCGCCAGCAGTTCACGCGCCTCTCCCTCGCTGCGCTCGCCCAGGCCGCGCAGCAACTGCGTGCCGACGATCAGCGCGGCACGCTCGTCGCCGCGCAGTCCGGGCTGGCGCTGTGCCGCTTCGAGCAGGCGCATCCAGTCCTGCCGGCAGCGCGCCTCCAGTTCGATGGTGCAGCGGCCCTGGCAGGGCAGGCCGTCGTCCTGGATCGGGGTGACGGTGACGCGATAGCGTTGGGAGGCGGTCATGGCAGTGGCGCACGCGGGGTGTGCCTCCAAGATAGGCGCGCGCGAGCGGCACCACGAGCCTGTCGCTCGCGACGCTCTGTTCCAGTGCGTCCGTTCAGCGTGCCGCGCGCAGCAGCGGCAGCGGGTCGTAGGCGCCGCCTTCGGCGTAGACGCCGTAGTGCAGGTGCGG
Source organism: Xanthomonas sp. D-109 (assembly GCF_017746095.1). Lineage (NCBI taxonomy): Bacteria > Pseudomonadati > Pseudomonadota > Gammaproteobacteria > Lysobacterales > Lysobacteraceae > Xanthomonas > Xanthomonas sp. D-109. Next base: position 139,282 of record NZ_JAGHWV010000010.1, on the reverse strand, counting down.
CGGCGTGCCGCGCGCGTTGCCGCTGTCGCCCACCGCGCCGAGCGGGTCGCCCGGTTCCACCAGGTCGCCGACCTGCAGCCCGGGCGCCCACGTTTCCAGGTGCGCGTAGTAGTGCCGCTGCCGGGCCGGCCCGAGCACCCAGACCTGGCGGCCGCCGAGGCCGCGGTCGGCGATGGCCACGACGATGCCGCGCGTCGCAGCCACCACCGGGGTGCCGCGCCTGGCGAAGATGTCCACGCCGGCGTGTTGGCGGTCGCGCCCGCGCGGCGCGCCGAAGGTGGCGGCCACGCGCCGCGGATCCACGCCTTCGACCGGCATGTGCAGGGCCGTCGGCGCCGGCGCGCGCGCCAACTCCCAGCCGACGCGCAGGCGCTGCGCCCAGGGATGCCGCCAGGCCCAGGCCGCGGCCACCGCCAGTGCGGCCAGCAAGGCCGCGCGCAGCAGTTCGCGGCGCAGGCGCTGCGCTGGCGAAAGCGTGGGCGCCGCGGCCATGCGCTCAGCCCGCGTGCAGGGCGGCCGCCTGTTCCTGCAGGCGCTGCTTCAATGCGTCGTCGATGCCGAGCTGCCGTGCCAGTTCGTCCAGGTAGCTGCGCTCCATGAAGCTCTGTTCGTCGGCGGCGAGCAAGCTGGCCAGATACATTTCCGCGGCCATCTCCGGGGTGGTCGATGCGCGCGCCACCTCTGCCGGATCCAGCGGCTTTTCCAGTTCCGCATGCAGCCACTGCTGCACGTCGGCGTCGTTGCCATGGAGGCGGGCGAACTCGCCTTCGATCAGCGTCCGCTCGCGCTCGTCCAGGTGGCCGTCGGCCTTGGCCGCGCCGACCAGTGCGCGCAGCACGGCCTGGCTGTGCTGTTCCACTTCCAGTGGCGGCAGCCGGTCCAGCGTCTGCGGTTCGGGCGCGGCGGCGCCGAGTTGCTGGCGCCGGTAGTCGCCATAGGCGCGATAGGCCATCAGCCCCAGCGCGGCCAGCCCGCCATAGGTCGCCAGCTTGCGCGTGGTGCGGTGCTTGCCGAGCAGCAGGCCGAGCGCACCACCGCTGAGGGCTCCCTTGCCGAAATCGGCGTTGAGCAGGCCGCCCAGGCCGCCGGTGCCGGCGTGTGCCGGAGCGGCAGTGCCGGTCTTGCCTATGGCCTGGCCGGGAGCGCCCTGCGCCGATTGCAGCAGTTGGTCGAGAAAGCCCTGGAGTTTCATGCACGCGATCCGGTGGAAAGGAAACACCGGTATAGCGGCCGCGGCCTTAGCAGGCCGTCAATCCGGGCGCGCAGGCCGCGCAAAAAAACGAGACGGCCGGGGCCGTCTCGTCGGTGTGCTTGCCTGGATCAGGCGACGCTGCTCAGAGCGCGGCGTCCTTGAGCTTCTTCAGCGGGCGCACCTTGAGCTTGGTGGTGGCCGGCTTGGCGGCGAACCACTGCTCTTCCTTGGTGAACGGGTTGATGCCCTTGCGCTTCGGCTTGGCCGGCACGCTGACGGCGGTGATCTTCAGCAGGCCCGGCAGGGTGAACGAGCCAGCGCCCTTCTTGCTGACCGAACCGGCCACGGCGTGCTCGAGCGAGGCCATCACGGCGCGCACGTCCTTGGCGATCACGCCGCTGGTCTCGGCGATGTGGGCGACGAGCGCGGACTTGCTCAGCACGTCCTTGATCGGCTTGGGAGCGGCCGGCTTGGCGGCGGCCTTGGTCGCTACCTTCTTCACTGCCTTCTTCGGGGCAGCCTTTTTTGCGGTCTTTGCCATGATGTCCTGATTCCGTATTTGGTGGTTTGGGTCGCGCCGACCCCGTCGGCATGGCGAAATGTAGGGCATGTGCTACGCCGCGCCAATAGGCCGGAAGCAAAAAAACGCGAATATTCGCCGCGACTGGCGTCTTTTTCGCCGGCGCCGGCACTTTGCGTGGAGAGATGGTCGGGCATTTCCGCTGTCGCGCGTGCCCATCGCTGCTGCTGGGCAGAAGCACAAGCCCGTAACGCCGCCTCGCCTATGGTCCGCGCTCCACTCACCGACAGGAGCCTCACATGGGCATTTCGCGTCACGCCACCGCGCATTGGGAAGGCGATCTCAAGACCGGCCAGGGCCGGTTGAACACGCCGCAGAGCGGCCTGCTGGAGAACACCCGCTATGCGTTCAACAGCCGCTTCGGCGAGGAGAAGGGCACCAATCCGGAGGAACTGATCGCCGCCGCGCACGCCGGCTGCTTCACCATGGCGCTGTCGGCCAAGCTGACGGAAGCCGGCTTCCCGCCGACCGCGCTGGACACCCGCGCCGACGTCGATCTGTCGATGGAAGGCGGTCCGCAGTTGTCGCAGATCCGCCTGAAGGTCAAGGCCGTGGTGCCGAACATCGACGCCGCGCGCTTCCGCGAACTGGCCGACGACGCCAAGCAGAACTGCCCGGTGTCCAAGGCGCTGAGCGCGGTGCCGATCAGCCTGGAAGCGGAGCTGGGCTGAGCCCGGCGCGGCCCGGCGACGTGCCGGGCCGCGCGTGTTGCGGCGCACCGACACGGTGTCGCCGCGAGGCGGCCATGCACATCGCTGCCGTACCGACCTGCACGCATGGGCCGCCCGATGCTGTCGCGCCACTAAATGTAAGCGGCGCAACCGTCCCTATTCAGTCTGGTTTCACCGCCTCGGATCGAGCATGCAGTCGCGCGATCCACGCGCTTGGAACCATCGCCATGAACAAGCTCTCGATCCGTCTGTTGACCGCTGCGCTCGCTGTCGGCGTCATCGGCTCCGCCGCCGCGCAGGATTACGGTTACACCCGCTACGACGACTACCGCGACCGTGGGTATGCGTCCGGCACCTACGAATATGCGCGCGTGGTGCGCGCCGATCCGATCATGGTGCAGGTCAACGGCCCGCGCGAGACCACCGAGCGCTGCTACGACCGCCCGGCATCCGGCAGCTACGCCAGCGACTACGGCTACCGCGGCACCGATGGCGGCCGCACCGCCTCGTCGGTGGTCGGCGGCATCGCCGGTGCGGTGCTCGGCAGCCGCGTCGGCGGCGGCAATGGCCGCTTCGTCGGCACCGCCGTCGGCACCATGCTCGGCAGCCTGGCCGGCCGTTCGATCTACGACACCAATGCCCGCGCCTATGGCGGCGGCTACGGTGGCGGCGTGGTCCGCGAATGCGAGCCGGTGTCCTATCGGACCGAACGCTACGACCGCGTCGACGGCTACGACGTGACCTACGAGTACGGCGGCCGCTACTACCACACCCGCACCGCCTCGCCTCCGGGCGACCGCATCCGCGTCCGCGTCGACGTGCTGCCCGACTGACGTATTGCCCGACTAAACCAAAGGGCGCCTCCTTGCGAGGCGCCCTTCGTTTTGCGCGTCCGTCGGCACCTGCGATGCAAGGTGCCGGCGACTGTCGATCAGGGCCAGTCGATGTGGCCTTCGATCACCGTCTGCACCTGGCCGCCGGACCACACCTCGCCAGTCTCGTCCACGTGCAGCGTCAGCAGGGCGTCGTGGCCGACTTCGCGGCCCTGGCTGGCGACGTAGCGGCCGCCATGGCCGGGCAGGGCGTGGCTGTGATCCAGCCACGCCGCCAGCACGGCGTTGGCCGCACCGGAGGCGGCGTCCTCGAAGCGCCGGCCGTTGCCGACGAAGGCGCGCACCGCCAGCGCATAGGCCTGGCCGCTGCTGCGCGCGTAGGCGAACACGCCCATGCTGGCGGTGCTTTCGGCCAGAGCGGCGATCGCGTCCCAATCCGGTGCCAGCGCGCGCAATGCGGCTTCGTCCGCCACTTCGACCAGCCACCAGCAGCGGCCGCCGTCCATGCGCACCGGCGGCAGCGCGCCCAGGGGCCAGCCGCGCAGTGCCGCCTGCAGGCGCGGATCCGCGGCATCGGCGATCTCGGCCACCTGCGCGCGCGGGGTGCGGATGGCGATGCTGCGTACTCCAGCGTCCACATCGACGCGCAGCGGCAGCAGCCCGGCGATGCCGTCCTGGATCAGCACGCCGTCGCGCGGGCTGGCGATGCCCGCTTCCAGCGCGACGTGCGCAGTGCCGACGCTGGGGTGGCCGGCGAACGGCACTTCCTTCTGCGGGCTGAACATGCGCAGGCCGTAGCTGGCGTCCGGCCGCGTCGGCGCGAACACGAAGGTGGTTTCCGGCAGGCGCGTCCAGCGTGCGATGGCCTGCATCGTGGCGGCGTCCAATCCATCGGCATCGAGCACCACGGCCAAGGGATTGCCGTTGCCGGCGCGGGCGGAAAAGACATCGACCTGGAAGAAGCGGCGTGCGGCCATGGCGGGAAACTCCGGACGGCGGTGGGGGAGGCCGGAGCTTACCAAGCGATCTTGTCGGCGATCACCGCTTGCACCCGGTTGCCGGTTCATCCCTCAGCGACGACGGCACGGTGTCGCGGCGCCGTGCGCGCGGACTGCGTACGCAGGCGCGGCGACCGTCTGCGTCGGTGTCGATCCGCACCGGCGGCAGACCGGCATTGCACTGCTGGATCAGCACGCCATCGCGGGGCGTGGCCAGGCCGAGTTCGACAGCCGCCCAGGCCGCGCAGACGCTGGGGTGGCCAGCGAACGGCAGTTCTCCCTGGGGTTGAAGATGCGGATGCGGTGGTCCGCGCCCGCGTCCGGCGGCAGCAAGAACACCGTCTCCGACAGGTTCGGCCAGGCCGCCAGGCGCTGCATGCGCGGGGCGTCCAGGTCGGCGGCATCGCGCACCACGCCCAGCCACGGACTGGCCGAAAAGACGTCCAGTTGCAGGTAACCGCGCTCGCTCATCGGTGCTCGGTTGGCAGTAGAATCGGGGGTTCCGCTCGAGCATTCGGGCGTTTTCCCCACATCTCAGACACCCCCACTCCATGTCAGCTTCCTCTCCTGTCGATCGCTGGATCGTCCTCAAGTTCGGCGGCACTTCGGTGTCGCGTCGTCATCGCTGGGACACGATTGGGACGCTGGCGAAAAAACGCGCGGAGGAGACCGGTGCGCGGGTGTTGGTGGTGGTGTCGGCCCTGTCCGGGGTCACCAACGAACTGACCGCGATCGCCGACGGCAGCGCCGACAGCGCGCAGCGCGTGGCCGCGCTGGAGCAGCGTCACCGCGATTTCCTGGCCGAACTGGAGCTGGACGCCGAGGCGGTGCTGGGCGAACGCCTGGCGGCGCTGCGCGGCCTGCTCGACGATCCGCGCGCGGCCGAGCGCACGCTGGACTGGCAGGCCGAGGTGCTGGGGCAGGGCGAACTGCTGTCCTCCACCCTCGGCGCCGCCTACCTGCGCGCCAATGGCCTGGACATGGGCTGGATGGATGCGCGGCAGTGGCTGGACGCGCTGCCGCCGCAGCCGAACCAGAGCGCCTGGTCGCGGCGCCTGTCGGTGTCGTGCCAGTGGCAATCCGATCCGCAGTGGCGAGCGCGCTTCGTCGCCCAGCCCACGCGCATGCTGATCACCCAGGGCTTCATCGCCCGGCACCAGGACGGTGGCACCGCCATCCTCGGCCGCGGCGGCTCGGATACCTCGGCGGCGTATTTCGGCGCGCTGCTCGGCGCCAGCCGGGTCGAGATCTGGACCGACGTGCCTGGCATGTTCAGCGCCAATCCGCGCGAAGTGCCGGATGCGCGCCTGCTGACCCGCCTGGACTATTACGAGGCGCAGGAAATCGCCACCACCGGCGCCAAGGTGCTGCACCCGCGCTCGATCAAGCCGTGCCGCGACGGCGGCGTGCCGATGGCGATCCTGGACACCGAGCGCCCGGAGCTGCCCGGCACCAGCATCGACGGCAACGCCCGCACCGTGCCCGGGGTCAAGGCGATCAGCCGCCGCAACGGCATCGTGCTGGTGTCGATGGAAGGCATCGGCATGTGGCAGCAGGTCGGCTTCCTGGCCGACGTGTTCGCGCTGTTCAAGAAGCACGGGCTGTCGGTGGACCTGATCGGTTCGGCCGAGACCAACGTCACCGTGTCGCTGGACCCGAGCGAGAACCTGGTCAACACCGACGTGCTGGCCGCGCTGTCGGCCGACCTGGCGGAGATCTGCCGGGTCAAGATCATCGTGCCGTGCGCGGCGATCACCCTGGTCGGGCGCGGCATGCGCTCGCTGCTGCACAAGCTCTCGGACGTGTGGGCCACGTTCGGCAAGGAGCGCGTGCACATGATCTCGCAGTCCTCCAACGACCTGAACCTGACCTTCGTCATCGACGAGACCGACGCCGACGGGCTGCTGCCGATCCTGCACGCCGAGCTGATCGACAGCGGCGCGATGCCGGTGGAGGAGACCGAGGTGTTCGGCCCACGCTGGCGCGAGATCGCCGGCACGGTGCGGCCGCGGCCGGTGCCGTGGTGGCAGGGTGAGCGCGCGCATCTGCTGCGCCTGGCCGAGGCCGGCACGCCGCGCTACGTCTATCACCTGCCGACCCTGCGCGAACGCGCGCGCGCGCTCAAGGCGATCGCCGCGGTGGACCAGCGCTACTACGCGATCAAGGCCAACGCGCATCCGGCCATCCTGCAGACCCTGGTCGAGGAGGGCTTCGGCCTGGAGTGCGTCTCGCACGGCGAACTGCGCCGGGTGTTCGAGATCAGGCCGGAGCTGTCGCCGCGCCGCGTGCTGTTCACCCCCAGCTTCGCGCCCCGGTCCGAGTACGAAGCCGCGTTTGCGCTGGGCGTGACCGTGACCGTGGACAACGTCGAGGCCCTGCAGCGCTGGCCGGAGCTGTTCCGCGGCCGCAGCCTGTGGCTGCGTATCGACCTGGGCCATGGCGACGGCCACCACGAGAAGGTCAACACCGGCGGCAAGGCCTCCAAGTTCGGCCTGTCGGCGACCCGCGTCGACGAGTTCGTCGAGGCCGCGCGCGCGCTGGACATCCGCATCGTCGGCCTGCACGCGCACCTGGGCAGCGGCGTGGAGACGGCGCAGCACTGGCGGCGCATGTGCGACGAGCTGGCCGGCTTCGCCCGGCGTATCGGCAGCGTCGAGATCATCGACATCGGCGGCGGCCTGCCGATCCCGTACAGCGCAGACGACGAACCGTTCGACCTGGACACCTTCGCCCAGGGCCTGGCCGAGGCCAAGGCGGTGCATCCGGCGTTCCGCCTGGCGATCGAACCGGGCCGCTACCTGGTCGCCGAATGCGGCGTGCTGCTGGCCCGCGCCACCCAGGTGATCGAGAAGGACGGTATCCGCCGGGTCGGCCTGGACGCCGGCATGAACACCTTGATCCGCCCGGCGCTGTACGACGCCTGGCACGACGTGGCGAACCTGAGCCGCCTGGAGCAGCCGGCCGAGACCGTGTTCGACGTGGTCGGGCCGATCTGCGAATCCAGCGACGTGTTCGGCAAGCGCCGGCGCCTGCCGGCGGGCACCGCGCCCGACGACGTGATGCTGATCGCCGACACCGGCGCCTACGGCTACAGCATGGCCAGCACCTACAACCAGCGCGAGTTGCCCCGCGAGGAGGCGATCGATGGGCGCGCAGGCTGAGTTCGTCGCGTGCAGCGCCGCGGCCGGCGCCGTGGCGATGGCCGCGGCCACCGCACTGGACCAGGCCGGCACACCGCTGCCGTGGGCCGACAGCCTCAAGTGGGTGCCGCCGGCGCTGGTCGCGGCTGCCGCCGGCGCCTGGCTGGCGTTGCGCTGGCCGCGCCGCGGGCGCAGTGCGAGCGCCGGCACGCTGGCGCTGCGCACCCTGCTGCTGACCGCGGTTGCCTATGTGCCGGTGCTGGCGCTGTATGTCGGGGCGATCTTCCTGGTGTCCGCGGCGGCATTGCCGGCCGGCCTGCCATGGCCGTTGCTGCTGATGGTCTACGGGTTGGGTTGCCTGCCGCTGTTGTGGGCCGCCTTGCCGTTTTCGATGCTCGAATTTCTTCTGTGCCGCCGCTATCTGCGGCACACCCGTGTGCTTGCAGGACGTCCATGACCGCTTTCGACAAACAGCAGATCGCCACCTTCCGCTTCGTGCGCTGCGGCTTCGACGCCGACAGCGGCGTGGCGCGCCTGGTCTATGCGTTCGACGACGGCCCGGAGCTGGTGGAGACCATCACCGTGCCCGGCGCGCCGTTCGCGCTCGACCCGGCGCGCGCGCAGGCGGCGCAGCGCGCCCTGCGCCTGCTGCACCTGATCGCCGGCGTCAGCTACTACAAGGCGGCGGTGCCGCCGCGCATCGTCATCGACGATTACGCCATCGATGCGGAGACCGCCGCGCTGCTGGACAGCGTGTACCTGCATGGCCTGGGCGAGTTCGCCTATCGCAACGGCCTGGACCTGCGCGGGCGCATCCGCTTCCCGGCTGCGGACGCCGACGCGGCCGATGCCGCGGCGCTGGGGCTGCGCGACCAGGCGCTGGTGGCGATCGGCGGCGGCAAGGATTCGCTGGTCAGCATCGAGGCCCTGCGCGCGGCCGGCGTGGCGCAGACGGTGACCTGGATCGGCGGCTCGCAGCTGATCCGCGCCTGCGCCGAGCGCACCGGGCTGCCGACCTTGAACATCGGCCGCACGCTGGCGCCGGAGCTGTTCGAGCTTAACCGGCAGGGCGCGTGGAACGGGCATATTCCGGTGACGGCGGTGAACTCGGCGATCCTGGTGTTCGCCGCGGTGCTGCACGACGCCGGCCAGGTGGTGTTCTCCAACGAGCACTCGGCCAGCTACGGCAGCCAGATCGCCGGCACCGGCGAGGTCAACCACCAGTGGTCCAAGGGCTGGGCCTTCGAGCAGGCGTTCGGTGAGCAGGTGCAGCGCTATGTGGCCGCGGACCTGCGCTACTACTCGCTGCTGCGCCCGCTGTCGGAACTGGCGGTGGCGCGGCAGTTCGCCAAGAGCGATCACTACGACGCGCATTTCTCCAGCTGCAACCGCAATTTCCATATCCTCGGCGAGCGTCCGGCGCACCGCTGGTGCGGGGTCTGCCCGAAATGCCATTTCGTGTTCCTGGCGCTGGCGCCGTTCATGCCGAAGACGCGGCTGGTGCGGATCTTCGGCCGCAACCTGCTCGACGATGCCGGCCAGGCCGGTGGCTTCGATGCGTTGCTGGAGTTCCAGGACCACAAGCCGTTCGAGTGCGTCGGCGAAGGCCGTGAGTCGCGCGCGGCGATGGCGGCGCTGGCGGCGCGCGCGGAATGGAAGGAGGACGCGCTGGTGGCGCGGTTCATCCGCGAGATCCAGCCGCAGCTCGACCCCGCCGAGCTGCGCGTGGAGCCGCTGCTGGAACTGGACGCGCAGCACCGCATCCCGGCCGACCTGTGGGAACGCGTGCGTGCGAATTTCGCAGCTTGAGTCGCAGCGCGTCGCGCTGTGGGGCTGGGGCCGCGAGGGCCGTGCGGCGTATGCGGCGGTGCGCGCGCGGGAATCGGGAGTTGTGCTGCCGCTGACGGTGTTCTGTTCGGCTGACGAAGCGGCGGAGATCGCCGCGCTGCACGATCCTGCGTTGCATGTCGAGACCGAGGCCACTGCCGAGCGCCTGGCCGCGTTCGATGTGGTGATCAAGTCGCCCGGGATCAGTCCATACCGGCCCGAGGCGCAGGCCGCCGCGGCGCGCGGCACGCGCTTCATCGGCGGCACCGCGCTGTGGTTCGCCGAACACGCCGGTGCCGACGGGGTGGTGCCCGGCAGCGTCTGCGTCACCGGCACCAAGGGCAAGAGCACCACCACCGCGCTGCTGGCGCACCTGCTGCGCGCCGGCGGCCATCGCACCGGCCTGGTCGGCAACATCGGCGTGCCGCTGCTGGAAGTGCTGGCGCCGATGCCGCCGCCGCAGTATTGGGCGATCGAACTGTCCAGCTACCAGACCGGCGACGTCGCCCGCAGCGGCGCACGGCCGCAGCTGGCACTGGTGCTGAACCTGTTTCCCGAGCATCTGGACTGGCACGGCAGCCAGGCGCGCTACATTGCCGACAAGCTCGAGCTGGTCACCCATGCGCGGCCGCGCATCGCCCTGCTCAACGCCGCCGATCCGCAACTGGCCGCCCTGCAACTGCCCGACAGCGAGGTGCGCTGGTTCAACCGCGAGGACGGTTGGCACATGCGCGGCGAGGTGGTCTACCGCGGAGACGCCGCGGTGTACGACAGCGCGCAGGCGCCGCTGCCGGGCCGGCACAACCGCGGCAACCTGTGCGCGGTGCTGGCCGCGATCGAGGCGCTGGGCCTGGATGCGGCGGCGCTGGCGCCGGCGGCCGATCGTTTCCGGCCGCTGCCGAACCGGCTGCAGACCCTCGGTACGCGCGACGGCGTGACCTATGTGAACGACTCGATCAGCACCACCCCGCATGCCAGCCTCGCGGCGCTGGAGTGCTTCCGCGGGCGGCGCATCGCGCTGCTGGTGGGCGGCCACGACCGCGGCCTGGACTGGCAGGCCTTCGCCGACCACATGCGCGATGGCGGGGCGCCGCTGGAGATCGTCACGATGGGCGCCAACGGCCCGCGCATCCATGCGCTGCTGGCGCCGCTGGCCGCCGACGCCGGCTTCGGCCTGCATGCCGCGGCCGACCTGCCGGACGCGGTGGCGCTGGCGCGCGCGGCGCTGGGCGAGCAGGGCGGCGTGGTGCTGCTGTCGCCCGGCGCGCCCAGCTTCGGCGCCTACCGCGACTACGTGGCGCGCGGCCGCCATTTCGCCGCGCTGGCCGGGTTCGACCCGGACGCGATCAGTGCCATTCCGGGGCTGGGCATCGCCTGAGCCGCGTCGCCTCGGCGCACACATCGCGCTTGCGGCGCCTTGCGTACACTCCCGCGCGGGTTCCCACGGGAGAAGGGCGATGCGCACACGTTCGATGATGCGGTGGACCGGGTTGCTTGGATTGGCCTTGGCGCTGCCGCTGCCGGCCTTGGCGGCGATGCAGGCCAAGCCGGTGGAGTGGCAGGTCGGCAAGGACAGTTTCAGCGGCGTGATGGTCTACGACGATGCCGACCACGACAAGCGTCCGGGCCTGGTGATGGTGCCGAACTGGCGCGGCGTCAACGATTCCGCGGTGGAGAAAGCCAAGCGCCTGGCCGGCGACGACTATGTGGTGCTGGTGGCCGACGTCTACGGCAAGGGCAAGCGTCCGGCCAACGATGCCGAGGCCGGGCAGTTCGCCGGTGCGCTGAAGAAGGACCCGGCCACGCTGCGCGCACGCGCGTTGGCGGCAGTGGCGGCGCTGAAAGCGCAGGCCGGCAAGGTACCGCTGGACCCGGCCAAGATCGGCGCGGTCGGTTTCTGCTTCGGCGGCACCACGGTGCTGGAACTGGTCCGTGCCGGTGCGCCACTGGCCGGCGTGGTCAGCCTGCATGGCGGCCTGGCCACCGCAGCCCCGGCGGCCGCAGGCAGCGCCAAGGCGCCGGTGCTGGTACTCAACGGCGCCGACGACAAGAGCGTGAGCCGCGACGACATCGTTGCCTTCGAGCAGGAGATGAACCGCGCCGGCGCCGACTGGCAGTTCGTCAACTTCAGCGGTGCGGTGCACTGTTTCGCCGAAGCCGACGCCAACAGCCCGCCGGGCTGCCAGTACAACCCCCGCGCCGCCAAGCGCGCCTACCGGATGCTCGAGGACTTCTTCGAGGAGCGCTTCGGGCGGGATTAGGGAGGTGCCTCGCGCTGCGCGCTTGGCGGGATTGGGGATTGGGGATTGGCAAAAGCGGTACATCGCGCTTTGCCAATTCCACTGCGTCACCAGACCTAAAGCGTGTGCGCCGTTGACTTGGTCCGGTGAGCCAGCAGTGCGTCGGATCTCAGACAAGCCGCTTTAACGAATCCCGAATCCCGACTCCCAAATCCCATCCGGCGCGCGCAGCGCGCCGGATCAATGCTTCCGCGACACCGCGTACCGCGCCAGCCCGCGCAGGGCAGCCACGGCCTCGTTCTCGGGCAGGCCGTCCAGGGCGCGCTCGGCGGCGGCGGCGTAGTCGGCCGCGCGGCGGCGGCTGTAGTCGATGCCGCCGCTGGCCTCGATCGCCGCCAGCACCTCCGGCATCGCGCTGGCGTCGCCCTGTTCGACGATCTGGCGCAGGCGCGCGCGGGTGGCGTCGTCGGCATGCGCCATCGCGTGGATCAGCGGCAGCGTGGCCTTGCCCTCGGCCAAGTCGTCGCCCAGGTTCTTGCCCAGGTCGGCGGCGTCGGCGGTGTAGTCGAGCACGTCGTCGGCGATCTGGAAGGCATAGCCCAGTTGCATGCCGTAGTCGTACAGCCGCTGCTGCACGTCCTCGCTGGCGCCGGAGGCCAACGCGCCCAAGCGGGTGCCGGCGGCGAACAGCACCGCGGTCTTGCGCTCGATCACGCGCAGGTAGGCGGCTTCGTCGGTGTCCGGGTTGTGCACGTGCAGCAGTTGCAGCACCTCGCCTTCGGCGATGCGGTTGGTGGTGTCGGCGAGCAGGCGCATCACCGCCATGCTGTCCAGCTCCACCATCAGCTGGAAGCTGCGCGAGTACAGGAAGTCGCCGACCAGCACGCTGGGCGCGTTGCCCCACAGCGCGTTGGCGGTGCTGCGGCCGCGGCGCAGGTCCGATTCGTCCACCACGTCGTCGTGCAGCAGGGTCGAGGTGTGGATGAATTCGATGATCGCCGCCAACTGGTGCTGCATCGGCCCGCCGGCGCCGCAGGCGCGGCCGGCCAGCACCACCAGCATCGGCCGCAGGCGCTTGCCGCCGGCGGAGACGATGTGGTCGGCGATCTGGTTGATCAGCACGACGTCCGAGGCCAGGCGGCGGCGGATCAGGGCGTCCACCTCGGCCATGTCCGGCGCGGCGAGCATCTGGATCTGGGGCAGGCCCAGGGCGGAGCTGGGGGATTCGGCGATGCTCATGCGGACAGGACTGGAAACGTGCGCAAAGTATAGGGTGCGCGGCCACATCCGTCCCGCGGTGGGGCGGCGCCGGGGCCCGAAGGCTTGCCCCAGCTGGCTTTGCAGCGCCCTGCGGGGCGCGCGCAGGCAGGATTCCGACAGGCCGATGCGGCGTTTTCCGGGGCGCCGGCGGGCGCCTGGCGCAGGCCGGTCCAGCCCGGCGATGTTAGGATTGCTTCCCGAAATCTTCTTTACCGCTCTGCGCGCCCCCGGCCCGCGGAGACCCCAGACGGAAGCAGCTCATGGCCCGCGGCATCAACAAAGTCATCCTCGTCGGCAACCTCGGCAACGATCCCGACACCAAGTACACCCAGGCCGGCATGGCCATCACCCGCATCAGCCTGGCCACCACCAGCGTGCGCAAGGACCGCGACGGCAACCAGCAGGAACGCACCGAGTGGCACCGCGTCGTTTTCTTCGGAAAGCTCGGTGAGATCGCCGGCGAGTACCTGCGCAAGGGCAGCTCGGTCTACGTCGAAGGCTCGATCCGCTACGACAAGTACACCGGCCAGGACGGCGTGGAGAAGTACTCCACCGACATCGTCGCCGACGAGATGCAGATGCTCGGCGGCCGCGGCGAGGGTGGTGGCGGCGGCATGGGCGGCGGCGACCGTCCGCAGCGCTCGGCACCGCCGCGCCAGGAGCGTTCCGGCATGGGCGGTGGTGGCGGTGGTGGTGGCGGGCAGGATTACGCGCCGCGCCGGCAGCAGCCGGCCCCGCAGCAGTCCGCACCGATGGACGACTTCGCGGACGACGATATCCCGTTCTGATTCTTGGTGGTTCTGCGATGCAGACAAACCCCGGCAAGCCAATGTGCTTGCCGGGGTTTTCTTTTTGCACGAGATGGTTTCCTTTCTGCCGGCCTGGGCCCTGTGTCCTGCGCGGAGACGGTGTAAACGATGGGCGATGGGCATCGGGGTGGGCGAAGCGTGCGTGCACGCGGCGAGTGTCCCGCTGTTCTCGCCTTCGCTGAATCGGGTTGATCGCCGATCGTGGCTTCGCATGCCCTCGCCTCGCGCACGCCTTGGCGCGGTGGCTCGTGCCGAATTCATGCTGTCGCTGGTGCCGGCCGGCGTGGCCGGATGGATCAAGCGTCATAGGAGCGGCTTTTAGTCGCGACGGCGTTCCTGGGAAAGCCTGTCGCGGCTAAAAGCCGCTCCTACGAAAAGCACATTGGTTGCGCTCGCCTCTATGCCAATATCCGCGTCACATGAATGCGCGTGGCAGCGTGGCGCGGATGCGCTGAAGCTTCCATCCGGTCCCCATCCCAGGCGCCTTGTGGGCAGCCCAGTGCGCCAGCGGAATGCGAGCTAAGGTTTCACTTGCTTCTCGCGATGCTTCCCCTGCAGGGACATGATTCCCGCTGTCGCAAGCCTGTTTTCGTTGTGCATCGACGTGTCTACCTCCACGCACCTCCCGACGTTCCATCACTGTCATGCGGCCATCGGTGCGACAACGTTGTGCCCTGCAGCATTGGTTTTCGTGCACCGCGTCTTGCAAAAAACTCATTTCCTCCCGTATGGTTCAATCGATTGAATCGCGGCGATTCTTCAGCGTTTGAACCGGTTGGGAGGCCGGAAGGTGGATGTCTATCCATTCGATCGGACCGGCGCCGGCCTCGGGGTTCACGCGGCGCGAGGCGCTGCGCATGGTGGTTGCCGGGAGCCTTGGCCTGGGGGCAGTGGGCATGTTGCCGGCACTCGCTGCCGCCACGCCGCTCAAGGGCAACCTGAAGCATTCCGTCGCCCGCTGGACGTTTCCGCAGCTGTCGGTCGCCCAGCTTTGCCAGGTGGTGAAGGGCCTCGGGTTTGCCGCCATCGATCTGGTAGGGCCGGCGGATTGGCCCACGCTGAAGGCGCACGGTGTGTACAGCGCGATGTGCAATGGCGCGGAACTCGGCCTGGACAAGGGCTTCGCCGGCAGCCAGTTCCACGATGCACTGGTCGAGCGCTACACGCGGCACATCGACCTGGTGGCCGATGCCGGCTATCGCAACCTCATCTGTTTTTCCGGCAATCGCAATGGCATGGATCCGCAGGAAGGCATGGCCCACGCCGAAGCCGGGCTCAAGCGCATCCTTGGCCATGCCGAGAAGCGCGATGTCGTGCTGGTGATGGAGCTGCTGAACTCCAAGGTCGATCATCACGACTATCTGTGCGATCACTCGGCCTGGGGCGTGGAGCTGTGCCAGCGGATCGGCTCGGACCATTTCGGCCTGCTGTACGACATCTACCACATGCAGATCATGGAGGGCGACATCATCGCCACCATCGGCAAGCATCACGCGTGCTTCAAGCATTACCACACCGCCGGCGTTCCGGGCCGGCACGAGATCGGGGACGCTCAGGAGCTCCACTATCCCGCCATCTGTCGCGCGATCCGCGACACCGGTTTCGATGGTTATCTGGCCCAGGAATTCATTCCCACGGCGCCGGATCCCGTCGGCTCGCTGCGCGAGGCGATCCGCCTCTGCGACGTCTGAAACGCTATCCACCAAGGTGAAGTAGAACCCATGGCAGACAATCATTACGACGCCATCGTCGTTGGCTCGGGAATCAGTGGCGGTTGGGCGGCGAAGGAGCTGACCGAGAAGGGACTCAAGGTCCTGATGCTGGAACGCGGACGCAACATCGAGCACGTCAAGGACTACGTCAACGCGATGAAGGAGGCGTGGGACTTCCCGCACCGCAACCGACCCACCCAGGCGATGAAGGCCGCTCATCCGGTGCTGATGCGCGACTACGGCCTGGTCGAGAACCTGCAGGGGATGTGGGCCGACGAACAGGAGTCGCCCTACACCGAGATCAAGCGATTCGACTGGTTCCGCGGCTATCACGTCGGCGGCCGCTCGCTGATGTGGGGACGGCAGAGCTATCGCCTGTCGGACCTGGATTTCCAGGCGAACCTCAAGGACGGCATCGCCACCGATTGGCCGATCCGCTACGCCGACATCGCGCCCTGGTACGACCACGTGGAGACGTTCGCCGGCATCGCCGGCACGCGCGAGGGACTGGACGTGTTGCCGGACGGCGAGTTCCTGCCGCCGATCCCGCTGAACATCGTCGAGAAGGACGTCGCCGCGCGGATCAAGAAGGCCTTCGGCGGCACCCGACATCTGATCCACTCGCGTACCGCCAACATCACCCAGCCCAAGGTCGAGCAGGGCCGCGTCAACTGCCAGTACCGCAACAAGTGCATCCTGGGCTGTCCCTTCGGCGCCTATTTCTCGACCCAGTCGGCCACGCTGCCGGCGGCGATGAAGACGGGCAACCTGACCCTGCGGCCGTTCTCGATCGTCAAGGAAGTGCTCTACGACAAGGACCGCAAGCGCGCGCGCGGCGTGGAGATCATCGACGCCGAGAGCGGACAGACCTACCAGTACACGGCCAAGGTCGTCTTCCTCAACGCGTCCTCGTTCAACTCGACCTGGCTGCTGATGAATTCCGCCACCGACGTGTGGGACGGCGGCCTGGGGTCGTCGTCCGGCGAACTCGGGCACAACGTGATGGACCATCATTTCGGCGCCGGTGCCTCCGGCCGGGTCGAGGGCTACGAGGACAAGTACTACTTCGGCCGTCGTCCCTGCGGCTTCTACATCCCGCGGTTCCGCAACATTGCCGCGGACAAGCGCGGCTACCTGCGCGGCTTCGGCTACCAGGGGGGCGCCAGCCGCACCGGCTGGTCGCGCGAGATCGCCGAACTGAACATCGGCGCCGACCTGAAGGAAGCGCTGACCCTGCCGGGCGACTGGCGCATCGGCATGACCGGCTTCGGCGAAATGCTGCCCCACCACGACAACGCGATTCGCCTGGACCCGCAGCGCAAGGACAAATGGGGGCTGCCGGTACTGGCGATGGACGTGGCCATGCGCGAGAACGAAAAGGCCATGCGCAAGGACATGGCCGCCGACGCCGCCGAGATGCTGGAGGCGGCCGGCGTCAAGGACGTGAAGATGCACGATTCCGACTACGCGCCGGGCAAGGGCATCCACGAGATGGGCACCGCGCGCATGGGCCGGGACCGCAAGAACTCCGTGCTGAACCAGTACAATCAGGTGTGGGACGCGCCGAACGTCTACGTGACCGACGGCGCCTGCATGACCTCCAGCGCCTGCGTGAATCCCTCGCTGACCTACATGGCGCTGACCGCACGGGCCGCCGATCATGCGGTGCGCGAACTGAAAGCGGGGAACCTGTGATGGAACGTCGCGAACTGCTGAAGATGATCTTCGCCGCCACGGGCGCGGCCATGGTGGGCCTGCCCGCGCTCGTGCATGGCCAGGCGCCGGCCGCGGGGGCGAAGGCGCTGTTCTCCGCCGCCGACATCGACACCCTGGACGAGATCGCCGAGACCATCCTGCCACGGACCAAGACGCCGGGGGCGAAGGACGCCGCTGCCGGTGCGTTCATGGCGAAATTCGTCACCGACTGCTACACCGCCCGGCAGCAGGCGACGTTCCGTGCCGGCCTGGCCGAGATCGACAAACGTGCCGGCGGTCGCTTCGTCTCGCTCACGCCGCAGGCGCGCACCGAGTTGCTGCGCGCCCTGGATGCGGAGGCCAGGGCGCACGCCATCGACGTGACCGATACCGGTACCGCCGAAGCGTCGGACGCGATGCCGCATCCCTTCACGATGATCAAGCAGCTGACCATCTTCGGTTTCTTCACTTCCGAGATCGGTGCGACCGACGTGCTGCGCTACGTTGCCGTGCCGGGCCGCTACGAGGACATCACCTATGTCCCCGGCACGCCTGCCTGGGCAACCAGTTGATGCACCGCCACGCTTCGCCATCCCTTCCTTGCCTGGAAACACGATGACCAGATCCCTGCTGATGGCGGCCTGCCTGCTGGCCACCGCGCCTGCGTTCGCGCAGGCCGACGCCGACCCCGCGCGCGATCCGACCAAGACCGAAGTGTGGAAGCCCGTGCCCGCGATGGTGGCCACGCCTGCGGGCCGCGCGCCTTCCGACGCGATCGTGCTGTTCGATGGCAAGGATCTGTCGGCCTGGGAGTCGGAGCAGGGCGGACGCGTGCCCTGGAGTGTCGCCGACGGCGCAATGACCGTGGTGCCGGGCAGCAAGGGCATCCGCACCAAGCAAGGCTTCTGCGACATCCAGTTGCACGTGGAATGGCGCACGCCCACCGCGACGCGCGGATTCGACGGCCAGCAGCGCGGGAACAGCGGCATCTTCCTGCAGGAACGCTATGAGTTGCAGGTGCTCGACAGCTACGACAACCCCACCTATGCCAACGGCCAGGCCGGTGCCATCTACAAGCAGGCCATTCCGCTGGTGAACGCCTCGCGTGCGCCGGGCCAGTGGCAGGCGTACGACATCATCTGGAAGGCGCCGCGCTTCTCGCAGGGCGGCGGACTCACGTCGCCCGCCCGCATCACTGTCCTGCACAACGGCGTGCTGGTGCAGAACGACACGGTGCTGTCGGGCAAGACCGAGTACATCGGCGCGCCGTCGTATGCGCCGCATGCCTGCGCGCCGATCCTGCTGCAGGAGCACGACTCCAAGGTCAGCTACCGCAATATCTGGGTGCGCGAATTGTAGGGTCCGCGCGCAGTCGGCGCGGGTCGCCTACTGCGCCAGGAAACTGGCAAGGTCGTCCACTTCCTGCTGCGACAGCTGCGAGAACGGCGGCATCAACCCGCCGCCGTTGCGGATCTTCTCCTTGATCTGCGCGGGCTGCAGTCGCGTGCCCACGTCGGTCAGCGCGGGGAAGGTGGGCGGGACGCCGGCGCGATTCGCACCGTGGCAGGCCGTGCAGTGGTTCGCGTAGAGCTGCGCGCCGGCCGTCGGGTCGTCCTTGGCCCAGGCCGTGCTCGCCAGCGTCGCCCCCATCAGCACCACGGTCATCGTCGGGATCGTGTTCAAACGGGACTCCTCTGTGGACTAGCGCGGCGTGGCGGCGGGCAGGTGTTCGCGCAGGTACTCGGCCCCGGTCTTGATGACGGTGGCCGGGTCGCGTGGCTGGTCGTGCTCGATGATGTACCACTGCACGCCGCTCGCCGCCGCGGCGGGCAGGATCGCGCTCCAGTTCAGGACGCCCTTGCCGACCGCGGCGAAGCCGCCTTCGTCTGCGGCCTGGCCTTTCGGTGCGTTGTCCTTGGCGTGGACCGCGAACATGCGGCCCTTGAACTTGCCCAGCATCGCCGCCGGGTCGTAGCCCGCGCGCGCGACCCAGGCCAGGTCCAGCTCGGTCTTGAGATCGGGGCCGGCCGCGGCGAACAGCAGTTCCAGGCCGGTCTTGCCATTGAAGTCGACCAGTTCGAAGTCGTGGTTGTGATAGGCCAGGCGCATGCCCTTGGCGCGTGCCCGTTTCGCGAGTTGGCCCAGTTCCTTGCCCAGTGCGGTCCAGCCTGCGGCATCGGTGGGCCGCTCCTTCTGGTCCAGGTAAGGCACCACCAGTGTCGTGTTGCCGATCGAGCGGTTGAAGGCCACCGCGCCGTCAAGGTCCTTGCGCAGGTCGGCCAGCTGGACGTGCGAGGAGATCGCCTTGATCGAATACTTGTCCAGCAACTGCTTGAGTTCCACCGCACTCACGTTCTGCGTGCCGACCGTTTCCACCGCGCCCACGCCCGCGTCGTGGACGATCTTCAACTGCTGGTCGAGCGAGCCGGCGTTGCGCAGCGTGTACATCTGCACCGCGATGGGGGCCTGCGGACCGGCGACGTCGTGTGCGAAGGCGGGCAGGGCCACGAGGAGCAGCAGTGCGAGGGTTGCGGTTCTGCGTGTCGGTGTGTTCATCAGGAAGTCCTCCCGGAAGTCAGTCGATGGATGTCCAGCCGCGTGTCCTGGCCGATGCGATGACGCGATCGACGATCAGCGCCGAGCGCAGCCCGTCCTCGAAGGTGGGCAGGCCGTCCGGCCGCTCGCCTGCGATGGCGCGGTAGGTGTCGGCGACGAACGCCTCGAAGCAATCGCCGTAGCCCTGTGCGTGCCCGGCCGGCAACGTCGCCAGCCGGCGTTGCTCGGCACTGCCGGCACCCGGCCCGCGCACGAAGATCTCCTCGCGCTGGTCCGGCCGGCCGATCCACAGCCGTTCGGCGTCCTCCTGGTCGAACGCGACGCTGGCGCTGGCGCCATCGATCTCGAACCAGAGGCGATTGCGGCGCCCTGCCGAGACCTGGCTGACCGTCAACGAGGCCAGCGTGCCCGCGCCGGTTCTGAGCATCGCCATGGCCACGTCTTCGCTCGCGACCGCTTGCATCGCGCCGCCCGCCGCCGGCGTGGTGAAGCTCTGCCCGGTATTGGTGCCGCGCTCGGCGATCACCGTCGCGAATGCCGCACTGACCTCGGCGAAGCGCTCGCCGCTCACCCATTCCACCAGGTCGCACCAGTGCGAGCCGATGTCGGCGAACACGCGCGACGTGCCGCCCAGCGTCGGGTCCACGCGCCAGTTGTTGCTGGCCGGGTCCAGCAGCCAGTCCTGCAGGTAGCTGCCGTGGATCAGGCGCAGCGGCCCCAGTTCGCCCTGGGCGATGCGGGCGCGCGCCTCGCGGACCACCGGGTGGTAGCGGTAGACGAAGGGCACCGTGGCGACCAGCCCGGTCGAGCGGGCCAAGGCTGCCAGAGCCTGGGCATCCTCCAGCGTCGTGGCCAGCGGCTTCTCGCAGATCACGTGCTTGCCGGCGTCCAGCGCCGCCTGTGCCATGGCGCGATGCAGATGGTTGGGTGTGCACACGTGCACGACCTGCACCTGCGGGTCGGCGACCACCTCCTCGATATCGCGATAGGCATGCGGGACATCCCACGACTGCGCCACCTCGCGTGCGCGCTGCGGGGACGAGGCGGCGACGCCGCGGACCGAGGCGCCGGCCAGCAGCGCCGCGCGACGGTGCACGGCCCCGATCATGCCGGTGCCGACGATGGCGATTCCAAGCTGGGGCATCGGTGGAATCCTCAAGACGCGGAGGGCGCGGCCGCAACGCTGGGCCGGTCGCGGAACAGCAGCAGGAAGGCGACCAGCACCACCAGTGCCACGCCGGCCGGGAACAGCCAGATCTGCCGCCAGTCCGGGCCCGCCGCGGTGGTGTAGTGCTCCACCACCGCGCCGGACAGGAAGGTGCCGATCAGCATGCCCACGCCGTACGTGGCCAGGGTGATGAAGCCCTGTGCGCTGCTGCGTGCGGCGGGGCCGGCATGCGCATCGGTGTAGATCTGGCCGGTGACGAAAAAGAAGTCGTAGCAGATGCCGTGCAGCACGATGCCGATCACCAGCAGCGAGAAGCCGCCGCCCGCATCGCCGAAGGCGAACATCGCATAGCGCAGCACCCACGCCGCCATGCCCACCGCCAGCATCGTCTTGACCCCCAGCCGCACGAACAGGAACGGCATGGCCAGCATCAGCAGCACTTCGGAGACCTGGCCCAGCGACTGCAGGCCGGCCGCGCCACGCACGCCCAGGTCGTTGAGGTAGGGGTTGGTGAAGTTGTAGTAGAACGCCAGCGGGATGCAGATGGCGATGGAGGCCAGGAAGAACACCAGATAGGAGCGCGACTTGAGCAGCCGCAGCGAATCCAGCCCCAGGATCTGCCCCAGCCCGGCGTCGCGCTGCCGCGCCAGCGGTGGCGTGTGCGGCAGGGTGAAGGCATACAGGCCCAGTGCCAGCGAGGCCATCGCCGCCATCCGGAAGGTCAGCTCGAGCCGATGCGCCTGCTCCCAGCCTAGCCAGCCGATCAGCACGCCGGCCACGATCCAGCCGACGCTGCCGGCGACCCGTACCGGGGGAAACTGCTTCTCAGGCGACTGCATGTGCCGCATCGCCACGCTGTTGGCCAGTGCCAGCGTCGGCATGAACAGCAGCATGTAGCCCATGACGCAGGCGAAGAACACGCTGAAGTCGGTCGCCGTGGATGCCAGCCACATCAGCACCGCACCGGCGAGGTGCAGCACCCCCAGGATGCGCTGCGCGGCGAAGTAGCGGTCGGCGATCAGGCCGACCAGGAACGGCGCGACGATGGCGCCGATGGACTGGCTGAGGAACGCCGTCGCCACCTGGCTCGCGCTTGCGTGCAGCGGCCCCTGCACCAGGTAGGTCCCCAGGGTCACGAACCAGGCGCCCCAGATGAAGAACTGCAGAAACATCATCGCGCCCAAGCGCGACATGGTGTGCGTCATGGCGTCCCCTCCCAGGGCGGCAATGGCTCAGGTCCCCAACATGCGGCGCAGCGCTGCCGGATCGGCACCGCTGCCGGCGAAGTCGTCGAAGGCGCGTTCGGTCACGCGGATGATGTGGTCGCGAATGAACGCGGCGCCCTCGCGCGCCCCGTCTTCCGGATGCTTCAGGCAGCACTCCCACTCCAGCACGGCCCAGCCCGGGAAATCGTATTGCGCGAACTTGGAGAAGATCGCCTTGAAGTCGACCTGGCCATCGCCGAGCGAGCGGAACCGCCCCGGACGATCGATCCAGTCCTGGTAGCCGCCGTAGACGCCGCTGCGCGCACTGGCCCGGTACTCTGCGTCCTTGACGTGGAAGATGCCGATGCGCGCGTGGTAGCGATCGATGAAGCCCAGGTAGTCCATCTGCTGCAGCAGCAGGTGGCTGGGGTCGTACAGGATCTTGGCGCGTGGATGGTGGTCGACCACGTCGAGGAAGCGCTCGAAGGTCGCGCCGTCGTGCAGGTCCTCGCCCGGGTGGATCTCGAAGCACAGGTCCACGCCGCAGGCGTCGAAGGCATCCAGGATGGGGCGCCAGCGCCGGCCGAGTTCGGCGAAGGCTTCTTCCACCAGCCCGGGCGGGCGTTGCGGCCAGGGATAGAAATAAGGCCAGGCCAGCGCGCCGGAAAACGTGGCATGCGCGGTCAGTCCCAGGCGCTGGCTGGCCTTGGCCGCCAGCTGCAGCTGCTCCACCGCCCAGGCCTGGCGGGCGGCGGGGTTGCCGCGCTTGTCCGGCGGTGCGAATCCGTCGAACAGGCCATCGTAGGCGGGGTGCACCGCGACCAGTTGTCCCTGCAGGTGGGTGGACAGCTCGGTGATCTGCAGGCCGTGCCCGGCCAGCATGCCGGCGAGGTCGTCGCAGTACGCCTGGCTGTGCGCGGCCTGGGCCAGATCGAACAGGTGGGGCGCGCTGGTCGGGACTTGTAGGCCAGAATAGCCCAGGCCCGCAGCCCATTCGGCCAGCGTGTCCAAGCGATTGAAGGGAGGTGTGTCGGCGATGAACTGTGCCAGGAACAGCGCCGGACCCTTGAGCGTCTTCAACGTGATTCGCCCTCGTGCAATCGATTGAATGATCCTAGCATGGGCCCCCCGCAAGACCCGTTGTGCACTGCACAGCAGAAAGAAGAAGAGCTCAGATTCATGGCCACAACCATCTACGACATCGCAAAGCACGTCGGCGTCACTGCGGGCACGGTGTCGCGGGCGCTGTCCCGGCCGGAAAAGGTCCTGCCCGCCACGCGCGCGCGCATCGAGCAGGCCGCCGCCGCGCTCGGCTATGTCCCCAACACGGTGGCCAGGACGCTCAAGACCCAGCGCAGCGGCAAGCTCCTGGTCACCGTCCCGGACATCGCCAATCCCTTCTTTGCGCAGATCCTGCAGGGCGCGGAAGACGCTGCGCAGGCGGTCGGCTACGCCGTGCTGCTGGGCGATACCCAGCACCAGCCCGACCGCGAGGAGCGCTATGCGCAGATGCTCCGGCGCAACGAGGCCGACGGCCTGATCGTGCTCGGCCACCGCCTGCCGCCGACGGCGCGCGCGATCGTCAAGCAGCAGGGCGCCGCCGCGCCGGTGGTCAACGGCTGCGAGTTCGACCCGGCGCTGGGTATCCCCAGCGTGCACATCGACAACGCGGCCGCCGCGGGCGCCGTGATGGACCACCTGTATGGGCTGGGGCACACGCGGATCGCCGTGGTCGGCGGCCCGCCCGACAATCCCCTGCATCAGCAACGCCTGGAAGGGGTCCGGGCCTGCGCCAAGGCGCACCGCCGCCTGCGCGGCCTGACCGTCGTGCCGGGCGATTTCTCCGTCGAATCCGGCCATGCGGCGGCGCTCACGCTGCTGGGCCGTGCGCCTGCGCCGACCGCGATCTTCTGCTTCAGCGACCAGATGGCACTGGGCGCCCTGGCGGCCTGCCGCGACCTGGGCATCCGCGTGCCGGACGACCTGTCCATCGTCGGCTTCGACGACTTGGCCTCGTCCAGTTACCTCAGCCCCCCATTGACGACGATCAGGCAGCCCATGCGCGACATCGGTGTCCGCGCGGTCAACCTGCTGCTCGCCATCATCGAGCGGGGGGACGTGCCGCTGCAGCAGACGCTGGATTTCAGCTTGATGGTGCGCGGGTCGACCGCTGCGCCGAGGGGGTAGGTCGCCAGGGGTCACGCCAGCTTTCGGTACGCCATCGGACAAGCGTCTGGATTAGACTTCACACGGACGTCACGCCAACAGGAACAGGGGAACAGGGAATGAAGAGGGGACTGCGCGCAGTCGCGTTGTTGTGTCTGCTGGGAGCGGGGAGTGCATGGGCGCAGGTGGATCTGGCGCCGTATCTGGTCAAGGAGCAGGTCGAAACACTGAAGCTGTCGCCCACTGGCGAGTATTACGCGGCGACAGTGCCCCTGGAGGATCGGACCGCGCTGGCGATCATGCGCCGCTCCGACAACAAGATCGTCGGCAGCTTCTCGATGGAGAAGAACACGCACGTCTCCGATTTCGTGTGGGTCAACGACACACGCGTGCTGTTCAACATGGTCCAGAAGATCGGGCAGCGGGATCGGCCGTGGGGGACCGGGGAACTGTTCGCGATCAACGCCGACGGCGGGGCGGCCGAGCTGTTGGTGGGCCAGCGCGTGACCGGCAACGGACCTGGCACGCTGATCCAGACCAAAAAGGTGGAGGATGTCATTGCCGACATGGTTGGCCCGCTGCCCGGTGATGATCGTAATGTCATCATTCGTGTACGTCCCTTCAGTGTGAGCAAGGATCCTTACAGCCGGACCGAGGTCATGGATGTGTACAGCGGCCGCAGACGTGCATTGGTCGGTTCGCCGAGCGTCCGCAGGGCGAAATTTTTTTCCGATGGACAAGGCAAAGTGCGTTTTGCCTGGGGCGCCGACGCGGACAACGCCAGTAAACTGTTCTACCGCGATGCGCAGGGCAGCGACTGGAAGCTGATCAATGACGAAAGCGTCAGTCATCACGTAGAGACGCCGATCGGCTTTTCCGAGGATGGGCGTGTCGCCTTCCTTCAAGTCGAGCAGGCTAAAGGTAGCGATGCGATCGAGTCCTGGAATGTGGACACTGGCGAGCGAAAGGTAGTGGCGCGCGATGCCCTAGCCGATCCTTTCGCGATCGTGTATCGCCATGGCACCCGCGTCCCCGTCGGGATCGAGGTACTTGGCGACACGCCACGTAGCGTGTTCTTCGATACGAATTCGCCCGAAGCCAAGACCCAGCGTTCGCTGGAAGCGGCATTCCCGGGACAGGCGGTCTACGTCACTTCCAGCACACGTGACGGCCGGCTCAACCTGGTCAACGTGCAGTCCGGTCGCAATCCGGGCGAGTTCTACCTGTTCGATACCGTCGCCAAGAAGGCCGACTTCGTGTTCGCGCGCCGTGCCGCACTGCAGGTGCCGAAGCTGGCGGAGGTGCGGCCGATTGCGTTGCAGGCGCGAGATGGCCTGCCGCTGCATGGGTTTGTGACGCTGCCGGCGGCGGCCAAGTCCGGCAAGGTGCCGATGGTGGTGATGCCGCATGGCGGCCCGTTCTTGGTCTTCGACAACGGCATGTTCGATGAGGATGCGCAGATCCTGGCCAGCGCCGGTTACGCGGTGCTGCAGGTCAATTATCGCGGCTCCAGCAACTACGGGCGTGCGTTCCAGTTGGCGGGCGCCGGCCAGTGGGGCGGCAAGATGCAGGACGACCTCACCGACGCCACGCGCTGGGCGATCGATCAAGGCATCGCCGACCCGCAGCGCATCTGCATGTACGGTGCCAGCTATGGCGCCTATGCGTCGTTGATGGGCGTGGCCAAGGAGCCGACACTGTATCGCTGCGCGGCAGGCTATGTCGGCGTCTACGACCTGCCGATGATGTATGTCAGGGGTGATGCCCAGCTGCGCGATTCCAGCCAGAACTTTCTGCGTGACTGGATGGGGACGGGCAACGAATTGGCAGCGATTTCACCAGTGAACCTGGCCGACAAGATCAAGGTGCCTGTATTCCTGGCTGCTGGTGGCGAGGATCAGACTGCGCCCATCCAGCACTCCAAGAAGATGGAAGCCGCCCTGAAGAAGGCGGGCGTGCCGGTGGAGACGCTGTACGTCCCGACCGAGGGCCATGGCTTCTACACCGAAGCGCATCGTCGCGAGTTCTACACCCGGCTGCTGGCGTTCCTCAGCAGGTCGCTGGGCGGTGCGCAGGCGGCGCCGGCGGCAGCGAAGCCGTAAATGGCCCGCTTAGCGATGCGTGCCTGCACGGCACGCATCGCAGGTGCATAGGGCAGTGCGGTCCAAAGCGAGTCCCGATCGCACTTGACTCGGTCTGTCAGTGGCTCAGGCTCACGTCCGGGCCTGTCGCAATCGCGGTCGCGCTGGCGCGGCATCCGCGGCAACCTGCTCAACGCACCCCATGCATCATCCGCCGCAGCAGCGGCGCGGCGAGGAAGGCCAGCACCGCGCAACCCACGCCGATCCACAGCAGCAGCCAGAACAGGTGCGCGTACTTGGCCGCGGCGTCGGCGACGTTGAGGGTCTGGCCGTCCGGCACCTCGATCGCGGCGAGCTTGCCGAACAGCGCGGCCAGCGCCTCGGAGAACGCCGTGGCCAGGAACCAGGTGCCCATCATCAGGCTGACCACGCGCGGCACCGCGAGCTGGGTCACCGCCGACAGGCCGACCGGCGACAGGCACATTTCGCCGGCTTCCAGCACGAAGTAGGCCAGCACCAACCACCACACGCTGGCCATCTGTCCGGTGGCGCCGACCTGTTGCGCGGCCAGCGCCAGTGGCACGAAGGACAGTCCGGCCAGCAGCAATCCCAGCGCCGACTTGGTCGGCTTGGACGGCTCGCGTCCGCGTTGCGCCAGCCATGCCCACAGCGCGGCGAACAGCGGCGCCAGTAGCACCAGGAACAGCGCGCCCAGGTAGGTCAGCGAGCCGGCGGTCTGCGGCAGCACCAGGCAGTCGCGGATCAGGAACAGCAGCATCAGCGCGCTGACCGCGACGAACAGCCGCCGCGGCGCCGACGAGCCGGGGCGGCGGTCGGACAGCGAGGCCGCCAGCACGAAGCCCAGCGGCGCCAGCAGCAACGAGGCGATCGACCAGGGCAGGGGCGTGCCGCCGCGGATCACCAGCGACGGCACGATGTCCTTGGTCATCAGTCGGTCGGTGAAGGTGACCCACGAGCCGTAGGTCTGCTCGTACAGGGTGAAGTACACCAGCGCCATCGCGATCAGCACCATCAGCGCGATCATCTGCTGGCGCTGTACCGGCGTGCACTGGGTGCCGGTGAACCAGGCGAACCACAGCAGCACCGCGCCGAGCACCAGCAGCATCAGCAGCAAGGCCAGGGAGATTTCCCCGCCCAGGCTGAAGGCGCCGTTGGCCGCGGCCCACATCAAGGCGGCCACCGGCAGCACGCCCAGCACGGCGCACAGGTAGATCGCCCATTCGCGCGGCACGCCGAGCACGCGCTCGCGCAGCAGCGCCGGCTGCGCCGGTTCGGCGTGGCCGTGCAGATATTTCTGGCCCCACAGGAACATGCCCAGGCCGAGCAGCATGCCGATGCCGGCCGCGCCGAAGCCGTAGCGCCAGCCGTAGGCCTCGCCGAGGAAGCCGCAGACCAGCGAGGCGAACAGGGCGCCGAGGTTGATGCCGGCGTAGAACAGCGAGAAGCCGGCATCGCGGCGCGGGTCGTCGGCCGGATACAGCTTGCCGACGATGGTGGAGATATTGGGCTTGAGGAAGCCCACGCCCATGATGATCAGCGCCAGCGACAGGTAGGTCACGCCCAGGGACGCGGTATCGCGGACCACCTCGCCGTTGATGCGGGTGGCGGCGTGGCCCTCGAAGGCCATGCCGATATGGCCGAGCACCAGCAGCAGGCCGCCGAACACCACCGCCTTGCGCATGCCCAGCCAGCGGTCGGCGAGCAGCCCGCCGAGCACCGGCACGCAGTACACCAGGCCGCCGTAGGCGCCGAGCAGGTCGAGCCCGGCGTCGTCGCCGAACAGGTGGTACTTGGTGAGGTACAGCAACAGCAGCGCCTTCATGCCGTAGAAGGAGAAGCGCTCCCACATCTCGGTGAAGAAGCAGACGTAGACGCCCTTGGGATGACCGAGGAAATCGTCGCGCGCGTCGCGCAGCGGCAGGGAAGACACGGACACGGCGACTCTCGGCGCAGGAAGGCAGCGGCGGAGTATAGGCGCGCGGGCGCCCGTGCGAGTGGCGGTGTGCGGCATGGAGGGTTCGGTGGCCGCCGTACCCTCACTCCAACCCCTCTCCCGGTGGGAGAGGGGCTGCCTGCTGTTCCTTCTCCCGTCGGGACCACGGCCCCCTTTTCGGGGGAAGGTGCCCCGCAGGGGCGGATGAGGGTTGGGCAGCGCCTGCATGGCTGGGGCACGCTGCGTGCCGCCGGACCCTCACCCCAACCCCTCTCCCGATGGGAGAGGGGATCTTGCGGTTCCTTCTCCCCTCGGGAGAAG